>JAHDFX010000378.1 GCA_020627965.1 Saprospiraceae bacterium
ATATTTGAAAACTGCGGACACTTTGTCTATCAGGATGATTATCCTAAATTTATAAACTTGATTCAATCGTGGGTCGAAAAACATAAATAAAGCGGTAATATAGACTATGCGCCTGTCAATGACATTAAGTTAAGGATGTTTGAAAATATTCTAATGAAAATAAAATATATAAATACTTCAATAAGTGTCGATAGACACGACCTATATGGTAGCCCCAAGTTTCAACTTGGGGGAGAATGATTTTCCGCCATCAAGTGAGTGTCATAGACACGATACATTAGAGGATGCAACGTACCTACGGTACTCCAATTAGATGGGGATGAACCTTTCCCCCAAGTTGAAACTTGGGGCTAACCAAATGAATCACGTCTAACGACGTTGTAAGGCGTTAACATTTTCCGAAATTTATGCCATTCAAAGTATAATTTGATAACACGCATTAAACTTTTAACAATTATATGAGTCCAACGGTCAGGTTTAAATTTTACCGATTGTAACGTTTTGCGCCATTATTTCTAAATAAAAAATAAATACAAAAATACAGCATGAATAAATTAATTTATCCAATCATTTTCACCCTCTTATTATCCACAGCTTGTGAAGACGAACCAATTACCCCAGATGGAATACCCGTAGTTAAGGCTGAATCCTCTTACACTGTTTTGGTGGACGAAGACATCACCTATGCTGAAGGACTGAGTCATGATGGCACTTCTACTGTTGCGATGCCACAGAAATTAGATATTTACTACCCCGATAATGATGCTACGAATAGACCTGTTTATATGTTCATTCATGGCGGAGGCTTTCAAGGTGGCACCAAAACGAAACCCGAAATTGTGGATATGGCGAATTACTTTGCCTCCAGAGGATGGGTTTTTGCTTCGATAGATTATAGAACAACAAGTGATTTAGAAGGAACAGATTTTACGGGTATTGCTCCGCAAGAATGGATAGATTTTACCATTCAAAATGTAACAAACCCCGCAGATGCTCGAACCAGCTTTGCTATGTACGCCGCCCAGAGAGATGCCAAAGCAGCCCTTCGCTGGATGGTAGCCAACGCGAGTACCTATAACATGAACCCGGACTTTATCACCGTAGGCGGAGCTTCAGCAGGAGCAATTACGACTATTGCTTTAGGCATTTCAAATCAAGAAGACTTTAGAGACGAAATCCCTATTGCCGACGACCCTACGCTTTCTACTACAAACCTTGACGAGACTTTCGTTGTGAGCAGTATGGTTTATTTCTGGGGTTCCAACGTGAAATTGGAGGTGTTTGAATCTGTATATGGAGAGAGTCGATATGACAGTAATGACCCCGAATTATTCATGGCACATGGCACTAATGACCAAAATGCTACGACTACATTTTCAGAAGCCACCGAGTTAGAGGGTATATACGATTCTTTGGGCATTTACAACGAACTTGTACCTTTGGTAGGAGCAGGTCATGGTGCTTGGAGCGCAACAGTTGATGGAAAAAGCTTATCAGAGATGACTTTTGATTTTTTGGTTGAACGACAAAATTTGAATGTCGAATAAAAAACTACCGTCAATCAATAAGGCTTCATGCAGTACAACGTGCAAAACAAAAAACAAATTAAAAAGCAACCGCCATTCCGCAACTCAATGTGGAATGGCGGTTGTTTCAGTTTTCAATTTTTTATCGTAATTTTAGATGTTTGAATGAGAAATATACGCAACAAATTTTAACATTCAATGCTTACTGCTTAAATCATTATTCATGAAATCATTACGACTATTTTTTCTAGCTCTTTTATTGGGACTTTTCATAGGATGCGAGTCTGCCCCATGCGAAGATGTAGAATGTGGATCCGGAGATTGTGTCAGAGGAATCTGTGATTGTCCGGATGGATTCTCAGGAGTTAATTGTGAGATAGAGGAATGTTTCGGTGTAGGCTGTATTAATGGGGATTGTGACCCTCAAACTGAAACCTGCAATTGTCATCCAAATTATTATGGAGAAGGCTGCGATATATTATGTGTAAATGGCGAATTTGCAAATGGAGCTTGTAATTGTTCCGAAGGCTACGAAGGCATTACCTGTGAAACTGAAGTTAGATGTCGTTATCTGGGTTGGTGGAGTTGCCAAGAATGGACCTGGACTTCTCAAATAGGCGGCTCACCAACTCCCGGATTTACACCAGCCACTATAAAGTTTGAAGAAGGCTATAATATATCTGACGTTGAACTTTTTCCTACAGAAAACAGCAGTGGTTTAATGCTGCTCAGTTCAGGTACCAGAATAGTAGGTCAAGTAACAGAAAATACGATCAACTTTGGATCACAAGGCACAGTTTATGGTTCAGCGAGCTTGAGTGATAGTGGTAGCATTCTTAGCATTGAACTATATCTTTTCAATCCCACTACATCGTTTACAGAGGTAGCTAGAGGAACTTTCCTTCTTTATCGTAAATGGAAGGACTGATATTTGATAAGGCAACTCGAAATAAATAACGGAATTGACCATTTATTGGTTCAGGATATTTACGATTATAGTTATCCCGAAGGGATTAAATATTTATAGTTGAAAATGAGTAAATTACATTCGACTCCGTTGGAGTCGCACACGTTTTTTATAAATTTTTCTATAAATATTCCACCGACTTCGCGGTGAACCAATAAATGGATAATTCCGAAAAATAATTACCCAAGCGAAGCGTCCATCTACCGTTCACCAAACTTAAAGTTCGTTCATAAATCATTATTCATGGAAAAATCAGAAACAAAAAAGAACCCTGCGTTTTTAGAATATGTATATCAGCTAAACGAGGGTACTGAACTCACAGAGGCACTTCAACTAAGTCTGGAAGCCATCAACAACCTTGACATCGCTCAATTGAATAGAATTGGCTTGAAAACTTATGAAAAAGACAAATGGACCATTCACACCATATTGCAACATCTCATAGATTGGGAAAGAATTTGGTGTTTTCGAGCTATCATTTTTGCTCGTAGAGAAGGGGCAATTCCAGAGGCGCATGACCAAGAAATAATGGCAAAAAATTCAAATGCCAATGAACTATCCATTGAGCAATTGGTCAATGAACTTCGACTGGCACGCCAATCAACTATCATGATGTTTGAATCTTTTAATCAGAAAATACTCGACACCAACTGTATTTTTTTTGAATACGAAATGCCGCTTTCTGCAATTGGCTTCAGTATTACTGCCCATCAAATACATCATTTTAATATCATAAAAGAAAGATATATTCCTCTGGA
>JAHDFX010000002.1 GCA_020627965.1 Saprospiraceae bacterium
ATATTGTAGATAAAAGACTGAATACCTGAAATATCTGCACACAGCATTAAAATAGGTTTTTCTTTATCTTCCGCTCTGTAGATAGCATTGGCTAATGCTGCTCGTATTTTTAAAAACTCAAATAAAGAAACATAAGGTGAACGCTCTGACAGCCCCACATTAGAGGTATATTTCTTTAGTAAATAGACAAAAGTTTCCAGGAACAAACGAGTTGATCCGGTAGTTGGAATTCTGCTAAAATCATCTGCAAATTTCCCCCAATATTCTGCCCAGTTTATTTTACACTGTTCAGCAGGAAGTATTTTGTCTCTATCAATAGATAAGGCAGTTAAAGGATACATGACTCCTTGATTTTCACCAATTCCATTTTCTGTTTTTATATTTTGGAATATAGGAGTTAATGGTACAGGTTTGGTCAATTGAAATTCGCTTCCTACAGCTATTCGGGTAGCTGTTTTTATGAGTTCATCAAACCCCTCCGGGCGATTCATAGTAAATTTAGCTATCATACTATCTAAATCAGGAATAACCTGATTTAAGCCTTCCACTAAAGCAGTAAGATATATATTGTTAGATGATTTCATCCTCAAAATGATTTTTCAGTTTTTCTAATCGTCCGCACCAGCCCAAACCCCTTACTACATCCCTTTCCCAGTCCAATATATTCAGGAAGAAAAATGTTGGTCTTGAATTGAATATCAATGCAATGTATTTTCAGCCTTTTGTAACTGACAGGTTTGATGCGGATAATTCTAGCAATGGAAACTTCCAGTCTTTTTTCCAGTTGCCAGTCTATTCCCGTAGCAAAGCCAAGAATGTGTCCAACCAATATTCGTTCGATGAACTCATAGCGTTCTTCCTCAGTTTTAAGTTCTTTGTATATCTCATAATTTCGAGAATTCAAAGCCTGCCATTTATATAGCTTATACTCGAAGTCTTTTTCCCAGACCTGCATTTTAAATTCCCGCATATCCAGCCGGTCGATCTTCATATTGTGATGCTGACCGGCGATATTGAGCGACCAGTCGGGCTGACTGAAGAATTTGTGGGCTTCTTCCACACATTCATCCAGAAAAACAATCATTGGGCGGTTGTTCTTTACCTTGTACTGAATCTTAGGATAGCGATAATGGTAGCGCCGGTCTGATAGCTTTTCAAACCGCTGTGGCGCACGTCCTTCATTATCGTGGTTGTGAAACCATTCATGTTCCAGTCCGACTTTCGCAGCTATAGCACCACGGAAGTTTTTGACTTCGTAAGGGGCTATTTCGGTATCGAAAGTGACGGTTAACATTCGGAGCTTTTTCATGGACTCTAAAATAGCAGTTTGTTTCATCTTTGCAAATTAAAATATACTTAAAAATGATTTGTGGGATCACAGGTACTTTATTTGCGTTCTCTCAGGGCTGTCCAGATAGTGCGCTCCGAAATATGTAGTCTATTAGCCAGCATTTGTACAGCCTTTGTTTTATGTTTGTGCTGTGGATATTCCTGTTCGTACACTTTTGTGATGACAAAACGACGCACAGCAGGAGGAGCTACTAACTGTTGGTCTATCATGTAGGTAATCAATCCGTCGAAGCTGGCTTCGTATTTGTGCCGTTTACAATAGTTTTGATAGCCTTCATTCAACTCCACCTGGAATAAGTCTAGTATTTTTTTATTCATCATAACTCTTTTCCTTTTATTATTGCAAAGATGAATAGTATATCCACTGTAAGCAAAGACATTTTAAGGGCTATTCCCTTCTTTTTTTAAAAGAAAAATAAAAAAACGCCTATACAACTAACTGACTTTCAATTCTTTTTCAAATAACCAATTCCTCTCAAAAAACCTATGAGTTATACTAAAACAAACCTCTTACTGAAAGCATTGCCAACAGAAACACTGCAACTTTTTGCTAAAACACTTGACACTAAGTCAGTCCTTTATCGCCTGTTCCAATGTCTTCGTCCTGATGGAGGAAAAGACATTGAAGACTTAGAAAAAAGAGCAAAATATGTTTTTAGAGCTGATCGAAAAAAGCCGCAAAAAGCATTGAGTAATGAAGCTCATAAACTTTATAAACTACTCCGCAAATGGCTAATCATACAAGAACTCGAACAAGATGGATTAGCTGAAAATCAACTATTTGCTCAGGTAATCAAAAGACATAAAGTAAACAAATTGTACAAAGAAACCCTGAATAAAAACGGCGATCTGCTCAATGAA
Source organism: Saprospiraceae bacterium (assembly GCA_020627965.1). GTDB lineage: Bacteria > Bacteroidota > Bacteroidia > Chitinophagales > Saprospiraceae > JAHDEO01. The sequence continues at coordinate 2,212 of JAHDFX010000002.1, forward strand.
TTTCCAAATAGAGATATGTGGTATCAACTAGAGCAGATGCGATTGTTTCATGCCCTTTATTTCGATTCTACCAATGATTTTCTAAGTGATGAAACAACATCAAATTTCCAAGCGGCTGTCAGGCATCTGGATGATTTTTATGCCATTGCCCGACTCCGTTATATCATTGAGCAAAATACCCGTAATTTTGTACTGAATCAGACCACCAAGCTTCCCCGACAAAAAGAAATACTGGCTCAGGATTTTGGTGATTCACCCATCGTACAACTGTTTCATATGGCTGCCCGACTTTCAGAACAAAAAGATAATACACTCTTTATCAGTCAATTTTGTCCTTCTTTAGAACAATACATCCATCTTGCAGATACTGAAAACCAGGCTACGCTGGTTAACTTTAGGATCAATTATGCTGTAATGCGAGCACAGGGCGGCAATGCTGATTTTATGAAACAGCAGTATGAGGCTTATTATTTTGCCATAGAAAAAGGTTATTTGGGTGAAGCCAATTACATGCATCCCGATCATTATATTAACGCCGTTGGTTCGGCAGCCGCATTAAAGGATTTCGATTATGCTTCTAATCTGTTGGCTCAGTCTGAAAAATATCTGGGACAGCAAATGGAAAACACTCATCAATTAGCCGAGGCTTATTTTCTTTTTTACAAAAAAGATTTTGACGAAGCAACTCAACTATTGAGTGTCATTCAGTTTGAAAATTTTCATTTTAAATTGCGAGTACGTTCTCTTGCTGCACAGTGTCATTACGAGATATTTCTTACAAATACAGTAAAAAACTATGAGAGCGTTTTGGACAGACATCTTGATAGTTATCAAAAATTTATCCAACGTCATCAAGCAGAAATCACTCAACAAGTCAGCATATCTAATCAAAATTTCATTAGTATACTCAAACAATTATCTGGCAATTTAAAAGAAAAACGCCCAGCAATACTGGAGAATTTCCTAACGAATGAACCCCGTGTTATCCTAAAAATCTGGCTAAAAAGCCTGCTAAAAAAATAGACCTCCCAGTCAAAGCCGGGAGGTCGGTAGTACTTACTCTATATCTACAGTTTCCACAAATACCTTCCCATCGACCATCTCCGCCTGTACTACGTATGTACCTGCTTTAAGTCTGGAAAAATAAAAGACATCAGGTGCAATACCTGTCTGCGTAGCAACTGGCGTATCTTCCTGCTCAAAGAACAGTTTTACAGATACCGATCCTTCGGCATATACCTTTACAGTCAAGGCTCTTCCTTGAGAAATGACGACAATTCCGTGATTTCTACATTCAGAAACCCCCTCTGGTGCAGATGTGATAATAAAATCTGCATGCAGGGCAGAATAAAAAAACATTGAAGCAAAAAACAAAAAGAAAAATCTCATAAACAACTGAAATTTAATTAGTTAAAAAAATCTTATTTATTTAATTCGATTTTTAAAACCTTATTTCAGTTGTTATTTTTCAACTATATAGACCTGTTATTTTGATAATACTTCGTATTGAGAAAAGGGTTTGCTGGTATTTGAATATCAATAGTTTCTAAACTTTTGAATCAAATATCCGATAAGCCCCAAAACCAATACATGGTATTGTAACCAATGCTGTAAATATTATGAAATGTATGTATATAAAAGAGAGCATTTTGCAGAACTGCAAAATGGATAAGAAATGTATACAACAGTTTACCAGCTTATTTCAAAGAACATTAAACACTTTCGTTTTTTTAATATTGATGTCTAACGTTTTGAAAATATCTGACGACTGCTTTTTAGTCGTGTTTTTTGGTGTTCGTTATTCCAAACGCACATTAGAATAAAAAAGTTCCAATTGATTAAACTTTATTCTGAACCACTAGTGTTCTGTAAACTAGCTACAGTATAATTTAAGCCTGCTCCTTAGAAGTCAATTGCTTGATCTTGATATGAAAAGCGGCAAATAGCAAAGTCATGAATGGACTGACGTAATTGAAAATAGCATAGATAAAATAATCTGCAACAGATACGCCTAAGACCCCTGCCTGGTAAGCTCCACAGGTATTCCAGGGTACCAATACGGAAGTTACGGTACCTGAATCTTCCAGGGTTCGACTGAGATTTTCGGGGGCAAGTCCTTTATCTTCATAGGCTTGTTTAAACATTTTGCCAGGAATAACAATCGCTAAATACTGGTCGGAAGCGGTAATGTTCAATGCCAGACAACTCGCTACTGTACTAGCAAATAAACCGAATACGGATTTCGCCATACTTAGTAAAGATTTAGTGATTCTTGATAAGGCACCAATAGCATCCATCAGTCCTCCAAATATCATTGCACAAATCACTAAGTATACTGTCCACAACATGCCGGTTACTCCTTTTCCGCTTAATAATTTTTTCAGATTACCCTTTACTTTATCTCCCAATTCAGCGTTGTTTTGAACAGCATCGGGCAAGGCTAATTCAGGACTTTTTATCAAAGCTTCCCAAACTGCCTGAAAATAAGCTCCGCCATTCAATGTTTTTACATCAGCTATTTCTTTAATGATATTGGGTTGAAAAATAATCATAAAAACTCCACCTAGCAATGCACCAACAGTCAAGGCTGCAATAGGTTTTACTTTCAAAAGCACCAGGGCAATAACTGCTAATGGTACTAAGAAAAGCATAGGGCTGATATTAAACTTACTTAAAAGCATTTCATTGATAACTGTATTATCAGTATCTACATCGGAACTCCCTTTGACTAAACCAATAATGATAAAAACGAAAATGGCTATTAAAATAGAAGGTACTGTAGTCAGGGACATATATCTAATATGACTAAATAATTCCCCACCCGCCATCGCAGGTGCCAAATTCGTTGTATCGCTCAATGGCGACATCTTATCTCCAAAATAAGCGCCTGAAATCACTGCACCAGCAGCCATACCCGGACTAATCCCCATCTGACTGGCAATACCGATCAGAGCAATCCCCACAGTAGCGGAGGTAGTCCATGAACTTCCCGTTGCCAATGAAATAATGGCACAGATCACAACAGCGGCCGCCAAAAATATGGTAGGATTTAATATTTTCAATCCATAATATACCATAGCTGGAACCACTCCACTCATCATCCAGGTACCAGCAAGTGCCCCTACCAATAATAAAATAACGATCGGTATGAACACACTTTTTATATTCTCCCAAACTTCCTTGAACATGGTGACAAAACTCACCTTATTGAATAATCCAACAACAGCAGCCACTACACCACCCATCAATAAAATATAATGGTTGGAATAGTCTCCTAACCATGCACCGTCTTTAAAGAAAATATTATAGATCAGTAGTGCGATGAGGATAATGACGGGAATTAATGCTTCCCAGATATTGAGTTCTTTGTTCTCGACAATATTTGTGTCTTTCATAGCTGTTCAAGTTGATTGTAGCTGCTAATTTATCTTTATAATGTTAGAAATCACATTGTTTTCATAAAAATAAAAACGCTGACTCAAATTGAACCAGCGTTTTACCTCATTTAAATCTTTATGTTTAAACTTTACTTCGTACAGCACAAGCTCTAATTCCCTCCTACATTTGGGCAACCTTCAATTTCTGCGGAAAAGTCGGCTTGCTCGTCAGCAGAGAATCCGTTATCTAGCAGGATTTGCTGACCAGCTTTGAATAGTACTGCACCATTGGCAGGCACCTGACCGGCTGAATTAACCGTTTGCCCTGCCTGATACAAGCCATCCAATATTGGAACATTATTTACCGTAAGGGTAGCCGGACAAGTATTTACTTCATTAATACAAAGATTATCTAATTGAATGATCGCCTGTTCTGGTCCAGTAGAAGCCGCCGCCACTAAGAAGGGATAAAACCAGAGTTGGGTCTTGTTGGTCATTGGTGTATAATTAACGGTTATCGTATTCCAGCCCGTTGGCGACCAATTTTGTGTATACACAAGTTCAGAGCCTGCTGTTGACGGGATAGGAAAAGAAAAACTCCCATTAACAGGAGATAAATTATTCGTTGCTCTTACATAAAGTATACCCCCTGGTAATGCTCCACTATTCATAGATACATCAAAGGTAATTTCATAGGTCTTTCCCATATCAAAATTATAAGACGTGTATACGCCTTCGCCAACAGAATTAGACGACCAGATATATCCAAATTTATTTCCATCAAAGTCAGGAGTACCATGACTTACAAACCAGTTAGATAGATTATTATTAATAAATACATTTCCAGACATCAGACTACCCGTATATTGATCTATTGCTCCATTTATGTTTTCACAATTACTATTCACTACGGTAATCAGAAAATCACAAGTAGCAGTATTACCTGAATCATCCGTCACCGTGTACGCAACCGTGCTTACTCCCACTGGAAAAGTATCTCCGGAATTGGAAGTACTCGTCACCGTATTGACCATACAGTTATCTCTGATTAGCGGTGTTGTCCAGGTCACCACAGTATTAGTGGCTCCGGGTCCTGTACCAATAGTAATATCTGCCGGACAGCTAATCAGTGGGTCTTCAGTATCTTCTACTGTCACGGTAAAACTGCAGGTAGTCATATTTCCTGAGGCATCGCTTACCGTATATATGACGGTGGTCGTACCTAATGGATAAGTAGCCGAAGCATCAGCTACATTGGTATAATCATTAACAACTGTAAAGAGATCACAATCTGCTGCGATAGCAGGAGGAATAGTAACAAAAGCATCACAAAACCCTACATCGGTACTGACGGTAATATCTGCCGGACAGATAAGCAGCGGATCTTCATTATCTAATACGGTAATATTTAAACTACAAGTAGCCACACCACCATCAATATCTGTTACAGTATAGGTGACAGCGGTGTTCCCTAATGGATAAACACCTGAGGCGTCGGCGGTATTCGTAAAGTCATTCGTGATAGAAGCAGCCGCACAGCCACTCGTCGTCAAAGGAGGTATACTGATTATGGCATCACAGGCACCAAGATCGGTGAAGGCGATCATACCTAAAGGACAAGTAATCGTAAGGCAAGGACAAGCGCCTGTGCCTAAATTACAAAAACTCTCCCAGGGAGCATCAAAATTATTGCCATCGCTGATACTAAAATTAGTACTAGAAGTGGGGAGTAATTGGGTACATAGGAAGGACAAAGCCGGATCATAGCAGCCACTCATTTGATTCAGGGATATATTCAAAATAAGTATGCTGGATAGATTGGCAAAAGACGCCGGAATACTGCCTGTCAATTGATTGAAATTAAAGGACATCACCTGGACATTACTTAGGTTGCCCAAATTAGCTGGTAGGTTACCACTCAACAAATTGAAATCTATGCTCAAGACTATTAGATTACTTAGATCACCCAGATCAGGCGGTATGGCTCCACTGAGTTGATTAAAATCCAGATCTAATGTTTGCAAATTAGCCAGGTCGCCCAATTCAGCAGGAATGTTGCCTGTGAGCTGATTGAATTCCAGCACCAGATAGAGCAAATTACTTAAATTACCCAGTGAAGTAGGAATAGCTCCACTTAATTGGTTATTATTCAGTACTAAATATTCCAAGGCACTTAAATTGCCATAAGCAGCAGGAATATTACCCGTCAGCATATTATTAGGCAGGTCTATCACCCTCAAATTAGCGACATTCCCCAGATCAGCAGGAAGGGTTCCGACCAGGTTATTGCCATCCATATTCAGGTCGGTCACACAGCCACTTCCATTCACCATCACACCAAACCAGGTACTCATATCCGTTCCTGGTGGAATGGTAGGATTAGCAGTAAATGTCGTAGCATCCGGCCAACCTATATTATTGATCCAGTTGTCGCCATTGGTATTCAGGTATAAAGCGCGTAAGGCTTCATAATCTGTGCCAGGGGTGGCATAGCTTTTTATGCTTATTCCTTGTAGCAAGATAATTATCAGCATAACCCACCAATTTCGCGGTGTTGAAATAGCGTATAATTGAACGCTCAGATGGGGTCTCAGCTTATACATGTGTCTCATGAGTGTATATTGTAAATATATTGAAATATGTGTGTGTGTTCTAAGGAACGTTGTTGGATTTATCCTCTTTTTATCAAAAAAAGTAGGCATTAATTGCTTCATTATATGAGGTCATAAACATACAAATAATCCAATATATAACCAACATTAAAAAGAATGAACATGTGTTAAGTTTTTGGGGTTTCATATCTGAGTATTTAACAATGGAGCAAAATAAAACCCAATACAAAGTATTTGTCTATTCACAACTTGCTAAAAAAGCCCTATTTTGCAAAAAAATAAATATTTACTCATACAAACAGACCTTATTAAACGTTTTGTTATAGTAATATTTAATACATAAAAACTATGAAATACATTTACCTACTTACGCTTACAATATTCCTATTTACATTCACACAAGCGCAACCTACCCTGGAGCGCCCTGATATTCCTGTTTTTGAAAATACAGAAAGACTCGATCTGGCACTGACAGGTGGAATGAATAATCCTCAATTTTCTGAGGTTGACCTAAATAATGATGGTATTCAGGATTTATTTATTTTTGACAAAACGGGCAATGTTTCCATGACTTTTATCAATGGCGGAACACCTAATCAGGTAGATTATAAATTTGCTCCTAAATATGCAAAAAACTTCCCCAATTTTATCCGTTGGGTACTCTTACGTGATTATAATTGCGATGGTATTATGGATGCTTTCTCTTATTCGCAGGTGCCTGGTGTAGCAGGTGTACAGGTACATGAAGGTTATTATGATAATAATGAAATTAAATTTACGCTGGCAGAAGATCTTATCAAATATCCAGGTTTTAATAATTTTCCAACTAACCTGTATGTAAGTAGTGAAGATTATCCTTCTGTACATGATCTGGATAATGATGGTGATATGGATATTCTGACTTTCAGTATCAGTGGTGGCTGGATCGAGTATTATGAGAACCAATCTGTTGAGAATGGAAATGCTTGTAATGACCTGGATTATAGGCTGGTAGATAATTGCTGGGGCAGATTATATGAAAGCGGAGTTCTTAATGCGCTGGAATTGAGTACAGGTAAAGATAGCTGTGTTAATAATCCCAATTTTATCGGCAGAGGAGCAACAGACGGCGTACACGTGGGGTCTACTTTGCTCAATTTTGACATTGATAATGATAATGATTACGAAATTCTGCTGGGTGATGTTTCTTTTACCGATATGGTACTTGGGATAAATGGTTTAAATGCTGATACTGCCTGGATGAATGACCAGATAACAGGTTTTCCTGACTACACGACCAATGTAGATATTCCGATATTTCCGGTCGCATTCTATATGGATGTCGATAATGATAATGTTAAAGACTTACTTGCTGCACCTAATGCAAGAAATATCTCCGAGAATTATTTCTGTTCCTGGTATTACCACAATTCTCAGGCTACTGCTGAACCACTTTTTGAATACCGTCAAAATGATTTTCTAATTGAAAAAATGGTAGACTGGGGTTCGGAAACTGCCCCTGCCTTCTTCGACCACAATAGCGATGGTTTGCTGGATATTGTTATTGGTACTTACGGACGTTTTGAGGCTGGTGGAAACTATATTGCTACACTAGCATTGTATGAAAATACGGGAACGCTTGATTATCCTGAATACACATTGGTCAATAGTAATTATGCCAATGTACAGGCGACTCCTGATTTACGTGCTATCAATCCTGGTTTTGGCGATTTCGATGCTGATGGAGATATGGACATGGTAATCGGAGAGGAATTTGGAAAGTTATTTTATTTTGAAAATATGGATATTGGTGACGGACTAGCAGTTTTCTCCAGCTTTACGCCTTTACAAAATATAGATGTTGGGCAATTTGCTGCCCCCTACCCTGTTGATATGGATAGAGACGGTCTGTTAGATCTGGTGGTTGGTGAACGTAATGGTAATCTGAATTACTGGCGTAATGAGGGCTCTGGCACTAATTATAATTTTGTTGAAACCAATACACTATTGGGTAATATTGATTGTCGTGAACTAGGCTTCACTGAGGGTTATTGCGATCCGGTCATTATTGATGAGGGAGGTGAATATGTGATGTATATTGGTAGTGAGCCAGGTAATATTCGTCGCTATATCAATATTGAAGACAGCCTGATGACCAACCAGGGTTTTGAATTAGCAGACAGTCTGTTTGGTGAGATCGTACAGGGTAATCGTACACGTCTTGATGTTGCTGACATTAACGGCGATGGTGCGCTTGAATACCTTGTCGGGAATCGAAGAGGTGGTTTTACACTCTATTCTGCTGGCGAGGTGCTGACTTCTACTCAAACACCGATCGTTACTGATTTTACTTTTAATATTTATCCAAATCCAGCTAATGACCAGTTGAATATCAGCTTTCCGCAAATGTTGACTCAACAGGCTGATATTCGTATTTTTAGCGCTTTGGGACAGCAATTACATCACAGTATAACAACTGAAAACACCCAAATAAGCCTGGATCATTTTGCTCATGGTATCTATTTTTGTCAGGTGCAAATAGGGCAAGATGTAGTTGTGAAAAAATTTGTCAAAGGATAAATATTGGCTATATTTGATGGTTTTTAGTAGACTATTTTAGTTGAATAGTCTGCTAAAAATCATAATCTATAAGCACTAAATGAAATTAATATCAGAGTCTCAGTTATACAATGAACAGGCATTGTCGGCTTCGGTTGTGCCTATGGCTATATATAATAGACAGACAAAGAAATTCATTGACTGTAATGATAAAATCCTACAACTTTTCGGCTACACAAATAAAGCAGAATTCCTTTCTCTACAACTAGAAGATTATCTTTATGAGAATCAATTTGATGATACATCACGCTCAGAATTGATTCAAAAAATAATGGGTTATTTTGACCAACATGAAATTTTTAATTCTTCCCTTATAGGACTTCGGCAGGATAAATCGCTAATACTACTTGAGTTTTTTGCTACTAAAAACTATTTCTCGCAAGGCACACATACCATTTTCTACTTCAAAGAGATCAATCCAGATTATTTAATTAAAAAGATCGTTCTGGATAAAAATCTGGTATATAAATCAATTATAGAAAAGGCATTTGATTATATAGATATACACAAAGTTCTGATCATCAACAGAGACAACTTTGAATATCAAGGTGTTTTGCTTCATAGAAGCAATAGTATGAAAAAAGAATTAGGTATTGGTAATGAGCCGCTTATCTCTAACAAGGCAATAACACAATTAACTCCTCCCCGTTTTTTAGAGGAAAATTCTTCTTTAATGATTGATTATATTGTCGAACTGCGGGATAATAAAAATGTAGTCTTTAATTGGCAATTTATCAAAACCGACCAATCAATCGTTGATCTTAATATTTCTTCCACGCTAATAACACTAAATAACAATATATATCTCATCAGGATCATGAGAAATATTTCTGCCCAAATACAACGAGAAAAGCTTATTCAATTACAAAATGAAGAACTTCAACTCAATAATACCAAGCTTAAAGAGTATATAGAAAGCAATCTGGCATTACAGAACTTTGCTAATATAGCCTCGCATGATATGAAGGCTCCCTTACGAACGATTGTAGGCTTTAGTAAAATCTTAAAAAACAGAGTTAGCGACAAACTGGATGAGTCTGAAAAAAAGATGTTACAATACATAGAGGAAGGTGGTCATAATTTATCGTTGCTTGTCGATGATCTATTGAATTTTTCCAGTATCAATGAGAAAAAGATCACGTTGGAACTTATTGACACGAAACAATTACTAGATAATCTGCTCATTCATTTAGATGCTATTATCACAGAAAATAATGCTCAGATCCATATTCTTGAAATACCAAAAGAGATCGTAGCTGATAAATTAAAGATTCTTCGGGTTTTCCAAAACCTTATTCAAAATGCCATAAAATTTAAGAAGGAAAACACTAATCCATCCATTAAAATTTTTGGCTCGCAAGATGCTGATTTTTGGTATTTTAATATTAATGACAATGGCATTGGTATCAAAAAAGAGTTCCATGAAACTATTTTTTCTATGTTCAGTAAACTTAATGGACAAGAGATAAAAGGCACAGGCATGGGGTTATCCTTGTGCAAGAACATTGTTGAACAACATGAAGGCTCCATTACAGTCCGTTCAGAATATGGACAAGGCAGTACCTTTACTTTTTTGATCAAAAAATAATTATTCTCTACCGGGTGACTTTCTAATTCCTCACCGCATATAGTTGTAAACATCCTCAAGTATTATTTCAAAACAACTAAAAAATTAGAAAGACTATGATTAATTTTCTCGTCAAACAGGCCAAATGGGTACTTTGTTTTGTATTCATTATGGTCTTCAGTTTTCCTTCATTTACAGGTAATCGTGAAATCGGTGGTTATGTTGACCAGGCAGAAAGTCGATTTAAAAGAAATGTCTGGAACTTTATTAAAAACTTTCAAAGCAATCAGACAGTAAGTTCACATAGCTGGAAATACTATCAGTACTATTGGGCAGAGCCTTATATGTTTGAAGGTGGCTCCCATGACAATTATGTGGATGCTATGGATCTTGCTTATGTAGCAGGGCATGGTAATTATCACTATATCCAAACAAACCAAAGTACCAGTCAGGGTGTGAATCTAAAAACAGTTCCTCCTTATGGCGACAGTGGTGACGATTTGGAATGGATGATTATAGAATCTTGTTATACGGTATCTTCTGCACCTGAGAAGTCGAACTGGTGGTCAGATTATGCAGGTATGTTTGGCGGCATGCACCAATTGGTCGGTTTTCATACACTAAGCTGGTCAGACAATGGTATTCCAAACAATTATGCCGGCAAATTAAAAAACAATGGTTGTATCTGGCAGTCTTGGTTTGATGCGGTCAACGAAGAACGCTGGTGGATTTTCAACCCCAATTATTGGGATGGTCAATATGGTAGCGATGTACCTTATCCGGGATTAGCTAGTGTAGTCGTAGCTAAAGGCTGCAAATATGATCGTCTGGGTTCTTATGCAGCTGATCCTCCAGCAGGAACGTCCGGTATGAGAACTTACTGGCAGTATTAATCCCCCCTACCCCATATTTTATTATCACTTAATAACTATCATAAAATGAAACGTTCAATAAAAATGCTTATTCTGATGTTAGTTGCTGTAGGTTTTGCAGTATCTATGATGTCATTAGAATACCAAAATATTTCTCCAGGAGGAGACCTTGAAAAAATAACACCTACTGCTTATAAAAACTTATTGACTTATCAGGAAGGTGAATTGTCTCTATTTCGCACCACTGCCCCTAATGGACAAAAGATAGAGAAATTTAAAACTATTAGTCGAAAAGCACTTGGCAGACAAATGCAGCTACCTACTTCACGTACAGGGGCAGTAACACGTTATGGCAAGGAAGACCCTACCGCTTTCTACTCGGAAGATATTAAGTCTGGTAAACTTTCTTTCAACAAAGGCATGAAGCCTTACCTTGAAAAAGGAGGACGTGACTTACCGTCTCAAAGAAAAGCTAATGAGTTATCCAGAGCATTTCTGCAAGAAAGTGGGCTTGCGCCTAAAAACAAAGAAGAAATAAAAATGATGCACTCAGGCGGATTACGAGCATCTGAAGCTGGTTCCGAGCGTGTAATTAATGTCCTGCGTACGGTTACTTACGGACGCTTTCTAAATGGAGTACCCGTATATGGTTCAAGTTCGAAAATCATTGTACAGGTAGGTAATGGCGGTGAGATTGTCGGTGCTTCTTCTCTTTGGAAAGAAGTGGATACAAATACTCGTCGTAAAGTCAGCAAAGCAGAAACCAAAACAGCTAAAGAAGCAGAAGTAGAAATGAAAAAACGCTTACTCACTGATTTTGGAAAAAGCGCAAGAGCCGAGATTAAAAATATGGCATTAGCCTATTATGATGGAGGTAAAAACTATATCCAGCCAGCTTATTTCTTTGAAATTGAAGTGAATATCCCGCAGGCAAGAAATGCCCCTGAAGTTAAGTTTAATTATATGGGGATTATTCCTGCACTCAGGAAAGCTCCGGAAGCTATAGAGGCATTACAAACGCCACGTGCAGCCGACAGCAATATTGAAAAACTATCGACTAAGCCGCCAACCAATGTGCGCAAGAAAGACCCTAGGGATATTGATTAAGAAGGGGATGGTGAGTGGTGAGTGGTTGAGTGGTGAGTGGTTACTTCCTAACTACTCACTACTTAACTACTCACTACTTAACTACCCACTACTTAACTACTCACCACTCCCCAATTTTATCCAAAAAAAATACTTTATCATATGAAAACGCTATCACAAATCACCCTGATTAGCCTTTTGGCTTTATGGTCTGTTGCTTGTAATCCACAATTGAAACAACCTAAAGAAGATAACCCTGCTGAACCTACAACAGCTACGCCACCAGATGGTTATCAGGCACCTAACAGCCCTATTCCTTTAGAAGATTTAGATGAAGACTGTTATGAAGCGGTCACCAATACTGAATCTATTCCTTGCCCTGATGTCTATGCACCTGTTTGTGGTTGCGATAACCGAAACTACAGCAACTCATGTCAGTCCGAACGTGCTGGTATCAAGAAATGGACATCAGGAAATTGTAAATAATTTATTCCAGTTTATTTTGTTGTTCGATCGCATTGACAGCTTGTATATCCATTCCTGACTTTTTTAAAATATTGATAATAAAATCCGTTTTACCATCAATGTAAGCATCTATATCATATGGAAATTTAAGAGCTAATTCTTGCTTTAAAGCACCATATTCTGCAGCTGCATCAGGATTTGCACGCAGATAATTTCTAAGATTTAAGTGGTTTTGCAGACCTATATTTCCCTCTTTACAAACATATAAATTATGTAGCATCCAATCTCTGCCAGAACCATCTAAAGGTATCTGATTATTGGAACGCAAAAAAGCTTCCCGCCCTGGGACACCACGATCTCCTGCATATTCATAGCCTAGTTTTTCCAGGCCTTGAATTATGCTCTGCAGCACCTTATTATCATCTTCAATAATAATGTCAATATCTATTTTAGGTTTAGCTGCCAGTCCGGGAACAGAGGTACTGCCTACATGCTCTACGCTAAGAAGGTGCTTTCCTACATGTTCCTCATAAACAGCTTTTAATTCCTGAAAGCGTACTGCCCAGTCGGGATCATGGGAAACAACTACTATTTTATTATTATTCCTACTCATAAGCATATAGACCTAATTGAACTTGCCCATTTTAATTAAGGTAAATTGTAATTCGCTACGATTATTGTTTTGCGAAAATAATTTCTACTCTTCTATTTTTTGCTCTGCCTGCATCCGTACTATTGTCTGATATAGGTTGGGATTCTCCAAAACCTTCTGTGGCAATTTGTCCATCACTCATTCCTCTGCTCAACAGGTATTTTTTCACGGCTTCTGCACGACGTTGCGATAATTGGATATTATAAGAATCAGCGCCCTGATCGTCGGTATGACCTGCGACAGTAATACTGGTTCCCGACTGGACAAGCTTAGTCGCAATCTGATCCAATTCACCGTGAAAAGCCGAATTGATCTCATAGGAATCATAATCGAATAAAAGGTCTGGAAAAGAATAGGTCAATCCTTCTTCAACTGCTTTATCTAGGTCCAACACTTCTACATCTACTGTAGAGGTAATATCGGTCTCTGTACCAGGCAGAGCAACTTCATTACCACTAGTTTCTGCCTCTACGGTTGTTTTGCGGGAAAGAATGCCTTCGCCGGTTACCCGTACATTTGTTTTGACACCTTCCGGTACAACAGCCGTTATTTTTCCTGTTTCCGGATCAGGTCTGTATTCACCGATAATTTCACCAGTCTCCGCATTTTCAACGACAACAGTCTGATCTTTATCTGGCGCTACATTGACTTGGCTTTCTATGATATTCACTGCTCCGGGGCGGTAACGTTCTGGCAACTCTACTTCATATAGGTCAAGATTATCTTTGACACCGGAAGAGAAAAAAGCTCTGCTACCATCTGTCGTAATTTTATAATCCCAGTCATTTCCTGTGGTGTTCATATCCTTTCCCAGATTGACCGGCTCGCTCCAGCGTGTCCAAGTGTCGTCAAGGCGTGTAGTCATGAATACATCTAGTTCTCCCAGCCCATTATGTCCTTTAGAACTAAAGTAGAGCGTTCTCATATCGGCATGTAAGAAAGGTGTACGTTCGTTTTCTTTTGAATTGATAGTACTACCAAGATTTACAGGTGTCCCCCATTGATTCTGACCTTTTCTTTCTGCATAGAAAATATCAGAATTACCATTAGTGTAAATCACCCATAACATTCCCCTTCCGTCGGGCGTTATCATGGCATCCGACTGCCATTCGTATGTATTGATGGGTGCAACCAGTTTTACTGGCTTGGTCCAGCCTTTAGCTGTTTTGTCCATGAATGCGATTTTACCGCTTTCAAATACCAGCATTCGAGTGCCATCTACATTAATCGACAATGGGGCTTCATTCCCTGCCGTCGGTGTGCCTTTGACAATAACTGGGCGACTCCACTTATCATTGACAAATTTGGTCACAAAAATATCTTCTCCTTTTATACTGCCGGGGCGTTTATCCCCACAGAAATACAGTGTTTTACTATCGGTAGATATACAAACGCTGTGTTCATGTCCATCGGTATTGACAGTGGCAAGTCCCTTCCTTTTTATGCTTTCCGAAGGACGACTAAGAATTTCAAATAAGTTGTCAAATTCAGCATTACCGCTAAATTTACTTTTAAATTCTGTCATTTTACGTGTGGCAAGATCCCAGTAACTGGAGTCCATATCTTCTTCTATCCATTCCTTCATAATGCTCCACCCTTCTTCTTTTCCTGCACCTTTTATTTCTTGTCTGGTTTCTTCATCTCTCAGCAAAGTCGCTTTTTTGAGTGCCAGTGTTTGCATGGGGCTGCCTTCATTCGCTTCGGCAAACCTTTCGAGGCTCTCCGCAGTATTCTCCTTTAATGCTTTGATAAAAGCACTCATTACACCACCTCGTACAAAGGGGCTTTTGGGGTGAGCTTCCTTGAATTTGTCCAGATTATCATAGCCTTGTTCAGCTATAAAACTTTCAAATAATAATAGTTCTGCTTCATCCGATATGTCTGGCGTATAACGGGTAAATTCTTTACGCTCATAATCTGTAAATAGTTTGGAATACCCTTCGTAGCTATCCTTCTGTCTGGCAACATCAAGCGCGGCACCGTTGCGCAGGCGGTACATTTCTTTTCTACTTTCGTAGGATAGTTTGAAATTCTGAATGGCATAGTTCAATGCTTCCTCCGTATTTTCGTTCTTAGCATTATTAACAACCGTGATCAGTATATCATCGCGAAGCGTTTTGATTGGTCTGTATTTCAATCCATTCTCTTTCAGTGTCTCCTTCTGTTTACTGCTAAGTTCTTTGTACATGTCTCGACTTTCTGTAGCATAATCGTAGGCTTGCTTTAGGTCTTTCTCAGGATAGCGGTCATCGGAGTATACCAGTCCCAGTCCGAATGCACCGACCAAACGTGTTTTTTTACTTTTATGTAAATTCTCGAAGGCTGTTTTGGCTGCGTCCAGATCGCCGCTTTTCCAGGCATCAAAACCCTCATAATTTTGTGCCTGCATGTTTGAAATGAAAATAAAAAGTGCAATAGTGCTTAGCAGAATAAATCTCATGTTAGCTGTTTTTTATACTTTATGTACAAAGTAGTTTTTTAGGCAATAAATTGAATTTGCAAAGATAATCAATATCATTATATAATGCTCTATTGAGCTGTAGTATAACATATAAAGCCTGACTTACAAACGCAAATCAGGCTTTAAATGTTATACCGAATTTCTGTATACAGGACAAAATTGAAATGTACTTATCAGATTATCCAAAATCATAATTTATGATTAGTCATATGATGTACCTACGGCACATAAAAATGAGGGACGTACTTAAATCTACCGATATTTTGTCTTCCGATCCCTATCGGAAACGAGACTGCTTGTAAAGCCCTGTCCTGTTAGGGACTATATATTGGTAGCAAAATATTGTAAACCTTGATTCGCGTGCTGTTAAGTACGCCATATGTTCTACGCATATTACGAAAATAGATTTTTGTCCTGTACATAGAACCTATGCTTAAAAACTTAAAGTAGGCGATAGACTTGTTACCCTTTAATTAACACCCCTTTGAAAACATCTTTTTCCGCTATTTTTCCTCAAAAAATGAGTCCGTAGCGGGGCTATGCACTAATTTTTTGAGAAAAACTATCAAAAAAATCTGAATTTCAGAGCGGCACTTATTAAAGAGTAACAAGTCTAATATAAAAAGCCGCAAACATCCTTATTGTATGTTTGCGGCTCAAAAGCTTTTATGTAAAGCTGAATATTATCTCACTACTTCGATCTTATTCACTTTAGTCAGACCATCAATTGTAAAGGCTACAAAGTAGTATCCAACAGGCAATTGACTTACTTTCATGGTATGAATATATTGACCAGCGATATCATCCAACTGGAAAGTATTTACCGGCTTACCATTGACATCAAACACCTCTACCTGAATGTCTTTTGTATTGTCTAATTTCAAGTCAAGATTGATATGATCGGAAGCTGGATTTGGATATGTTGCCACACTGAAACCATCAATATTTGGAACTGTTTTAATGCCGACAAGACCATCCCAACGAGCTTCAAATTCTTGCCAGTATTGGTTAGCGACAGAAGCATCATGAATGATCAGTGTATTTTCATCATTGATTGTCTCTGCACTTACCGACCAGTTGTGAGAACCTGTCAGCACTATAGGATCGGAAGAAGGATCATCGGCATCCACGATAACATATTTGTGGTGGATCGTACCAGGTGCAGGATGATCTCTTACATCTACTCCACTAGATAACAAATAATCATACTCTGTTCCCTGGTCATTGATATTTTCGATAAATCCACGGACATCTGTATTATCAAAATGCTCAGCTACCAGCGCTGAACCTAAGTCATTATAAGTAAAAGAAAGTACTGCAAAGTCGATCTTAGAATCAGCAGAACGGATGACATCTTCAATTCGGCAGGAAACAAAATCGGAAGGAGAAAAGTAATTTTCTACCATAACACCACCGATATTGAACAGGTGAGGTGTATTATCAGATTTATTGGCACCGGCAACGGCAGCAAAGATACCCGGGGCAGCTCCATCACTTCCCCACATTTCATTGAATTCCATGGTATAGGCTTTTGCCAAAGCTTGATCTTGAACAGCGATTGTATTATTAAAATCTGTATTGATATTATTATCTGTCCAATTGGTAGACCCCGTGATCACCCATGAATTATCAACAGACTCAGCATCAATTACCAATGTTTTATTGTGCATAAGTCCGGTACCTCCCTGTACCCTGAAAACCTCAAAAGGGATAGATATATTAGACAAAGCCGAATTAAATTCATCGCTGTCTGTAATGTAACGTACTGTAATGCCATTATTATGGGCATCAATAAGCGCCTGCGTCAGATCGGTACGATTATTATTATACACCATCACATCAATAGAAGTTTGTGCCGATGCGATCATGTCTTTATAGTATTGTAATAATTGTGGTCCGTACAAAACGGCAGCATCTGTACCTGAAGAAACAGAGTTATCAATGATATTATTGAAATAAGGCTGAATAACACCTGTAGAAGTAGAAGCCGTACTTACTACTTTCACTTCTGATTCTACCATATCACCACCGATCATGGAGTAGGTCTGTACATAAACAAATGTAGCAGGATCAAAGCCTGTAAATGTATAAGAACCTTGCATGCTGTTGGTACCGGCAGGTAGATCTCCTAGTTCTAAAGCTGGTGTCAAACCATAACGAATACCGTGTGTAGCTAGGGCATTTGCTTCCCATGTCATGGTGAAACCATCTGTAGTAATATTAGATTGTTTTGGAGATTCTTCCATAAAAACAGAAGCAACATATTCTATATCCCCTAGCCCTCTTGGCAGTAACTGAGCTGCGGCATTATAAGCAGATGAAATACCCGTAAGATTGACTTCACCGTAAGGCGTGGCTGTACATAGTAGTGGGTGTCCTGAACGAACGTAGATGTAGCCTACTTCGCCGTTTGTTGTTTGTGTAAATTGGTGTATACCTACCGTAAATGGACGTCCTTGGTTTGTAAAAAGTACGTTGTTAATCTGAACTAACTCAGCGTCATAGTCCGGCCACATATCATTGGGAGAAGTCACCTGAGCTGCATAAGGAGTATTACCTGATGAGTTTATAGTAGCACTGCTTGTATTGACCACTTGAATAGCTCCGCCAAAACTGCCTATTTCTCCGGTTATGGTAACATTGTCGCCCTGATTCCAATCGGTGCTAACTCCCGGATCATATACAGGAATACCAGCCGTTCCATCCTGAATGTATCGAATAATTCCCAAAGATGAACCGTTCATTACGGTACCCGTGATCGTAACAGTAGTGCCTTGTGCAAAGGTTCTTGCTTCAGCAATATCAGCCTGTGCGAAGAGCATAGGAATTGAGCTGAGTAAGATAATAGTCGTAAGTAGAATATTTTTCATGTTCTTATTTTTGTTGTTTAGTAAGTTAATTAACTCAATAATTAAAAAGTAAGTTGAAAAGATGTATTAAAGCGTCTGCCCTGTCCGAGGAATACAGAAGCAGACTTAGCATCAAAATCACTATAAGCTGGTGACAGAAAATCATCATTATTAGTCGCATCACCGATATATTTAGTGTCCAACAGATTCAGCACATTAAAGCGTAGCCCCATTCTGATGTCATTTACTTTAAAATTATAACCTGTGTGAAGATCTGTCAGGAAGTAAGTTGGCATTTTCCAGGACTCTCTTCCTCCATTGGAACCCTGTAAGTCTTCTGGGTTGAAATTGGCAAAATTCTTAGCAAAATAAGTTCCTTTCAACTTGAAGTAAAGCCCCTTAATCGGTTCATAACGAACAAGTCCACCCAATTGAGTTTGAGCAGCATCACCTACATGAACACCTTTGGCATCGAAGGCATACACTTCGCCATTGGGCAAAATAGTTTCTGCACTTGAATTCCATATCCAGTCGCCGAATGAAGCCAGTCCTTCTACCTTTAATTGCTTATTCGCTTCATAGGCAAAGTCAATTTCTACGCCCATATGGCGGGCTGAAATACCATTGATATTCACCGTAAAACGTTCGGATTCCGGATCACTAGGGTCACTCAATACTGTAGGTAAACGATCAACAGGCTTATTATTCCAATTGGTAAAATAGGTATTTACATTGGCTGCAAACTTCTTACTTTTAAAATTATAACCGGCTTCAAAGGCTAGTACTTTCTCATTCTCGGCATTTTGTACAACATAATACTTGCCCAGAGAAGCGTTCAAGCCAGTAACTGTATTGATTAAGTCCTGACCATAATTATCATCAATGACATTACTAAAACGAGGCGCACGAGATAAGAATCCGGTATTTACAAATACACGATGTGAGGAATTGATATTATAGCCCAGTCCCGTTTTAAAAGTAAAACTTGGTTTCCATATCCAGTCAATTACCTGATTTTGTGCGGAGGTAGAGTCTACTGCCAAACCTTGTGCAATAGCATATTCTACATCATTCGGATCAGGACGGTCAACGGTATACAATGTTCCGTTATACTCAGCAGGATCAGCATAAGAAATGTAAAATTCCTCATCATCAATAGCCAGATATTTGTTGAACATATAGTCTTGTAATTTGTAACCTGTTTCTGCAAAAGACAGATTAACAAAGGCAGAAAGGCGGTCTTTTTTATATTCCAATAAGCCAAATAAACCAGCCCAGCCAACATAGCCATCATTGTGATAGAAATACTTATCGCCTTCTACCAATTTGGATGCTCCCTGGTCAATTCTGGCATTTCGTACGCTACGGAAGTAATCGCCGCCCAACAAATCATGTACTTCACGATAATGTTCTCCTTTGTAATACCTTAGATCCAGTCCACCTGAAAATTCTAATCTTTCTCCTATAGATTGACGGAAAGTAGATAAAGCACCTACCCAGAAATGGTTATTGACGCTAGAGCGTAATATACCAGAAGATATTTTTTCATAGTTGGTAAAAATACTTTGAGTAGAGTTACCATCATAGGCAATTTGTAAGCCTTCTCCATCGTATTCACCTGGTATATCAACGGTGCCTGTTCCTCCTCCGTTTCCGATAGAGACGTAAACTACATTAGACAAAGAAGTACGTTCTCCCGGAGACCAGAAATGACGAAGGCTAAACTGTGGTTTGTGGTAATAATTTTTTCTGACATTCAATTGTTCTATCCCTGGGCGAAGTGTATCGCCATCAGTTGCGACCCAACGTTCCAATTCGCCATAATGTTGGTTCCATCTGCGCCCAAAACCGCCACCTGTTTCTGCAATAGAATCTGGCACGCCTACTTGTTTAGCATACTCAATATCAAAATCTTGAATACGGGAACGGAAGGTACGTTGTCCATGTTCTTGTGGTGCTCCAAAACCAGATACACTAAAAAGATGATTACCGATTTCTTTATCCAGACGCAGGTAATAGAAATAGCCTTTGGTATATGTGCCGTCTACCCAGCCATTCCCTTGTTTATAAGAGCCTGCCAATGAAACACCCCAGCCATTTTCCAGTCGACCAGTAGTCAGCCCAAGTGTAGAGCGCAAATAACCATCATTCCCGACTTCCTGTCTGAAACGCAGGCTACGCTTGGAGTTTATGCCTTTTGTCAGGATATTAATTGTACCACCAACAGAGGGCAAAGCCAACTTAGAGGCTCCCAGTCCGCGCTGTACCTGCATCGTTTTAGTGACCAGATCTAGTCCAAACCAATTAGACCAGTACACCCATCCATTTTCCATGTCATTGACAGGAATACCATCTAGCATAACAGCCACATTTCGTTGGTTAAAACCACGTATAGTTACTCTGGCATCACCATCTCCTCCTCCCGACTGGGTGGCATAAGCCCCCGGAGTAGAGTTGAGTATCATAACGACTTCCTGTGCAGCCAGTTCTTCTTCTAATTTTATGGTCGGTACATTTGTAAAAGCTACTGGTGTTTCTCTTTCGATAGCAATATCCGCAGTAACAACAACCTCTGTCAATACTTCAGAAGATTCGCCCATTCTGATGTCTTTTCTGACGGCTGTATTTTCTATGGTAATCGTTTCTTTCTGGTCTTCAAAACCAACATAAGAATAGACTACTTCATAAGTGCCGCTTGCTAATTCAAATGCGTATTCTCCATTAAAATCTGTAACGGCTCCTTTATCACCTGCCATAACCGTAACACCGATCAGCGGTTCCATTAGATCACCATCAGTAACTTTTCCGCTAAGGGTGTAAGTCTGGGCAAATAAAGAAAAAGATGAGATGAAGAATATTAGAGTAATTATATGCTTGAGCATGGAGAGATTTCTTTATAGTCATCAGTCATCAGACCTAAGTCATCAGACAAAATTATTCAAGTGAATGGTTAAACGCTATCGGAAAACAGATTGTCCATGGTCGGCTATCGACTATGGACAATCTGTTATCACATAATTTACTGGATAATCAGCTTTCTGATCGTGCGTTTATTATCATCAAAATGAACATTGACGATATACATACCGGCTTCCAGATGATTTGTATTCAATCGTACTTCATTATTTTGACCAGAGAAGATTTCATTGTACATTCTTCTTCCCATCATGTCAAATAGTTCTACTTGCTGGATAGCTTCCATAGCATTAACCAATACCCAATCTTCAGCAGGATTTGGCAGAATAGCTACAGATACTTCGTTAAGTACTTCATTTACACCAACAAAATTTGGATCACAATCGCAACCATGCGAACCCAGATTTGAGAAGTCATTATTACAATAGTAATCCCATTCAGAATAGGCTAATGTATCTTGCACCCCTGTAATAGCAGCCACAATACCTGTTCCTCCCTGTGTAGTAGAATTACGAACGATGGTAATATCACGAGTCACCCACTTATTATTGTTATCAACCCAAGCTGGTTGACCAATGGTATTCTGGGGGTCTTCACCGATAACACCAATAACATCAAGGATATTACTACCGTCATTGGCAACTGTTGATCCTGAGATTAAAAATACAGCATCATTTCCATTATAGCTCATGTGGCTATTGGCATTATAATCCGGGCAGGCAAAAGTATCGGCTTTGCCTTGCAGATCATATAAAGCATCATAAGTTGTGCTGTAATCAAATGAATTATCTGAATTATCATCGACATATTGTACAAAAAGGCGTGGCTCGCCCGTACAAAAATCGATGAGAGGGTCGCCAGTCAATGAATCTATAGCTGTCTCGAATATATTATAACCATTCCATACGGGCAGGTCGAAACCAGTTCCATTTTCTGTTCTTCTATCCAATACGATCACATATGCATCGTAAGGAGCGAGCATTACATTTGGTAAGACCACCGGATCTCCGTTTGTATTGGCGGTAGTTGTAGAACCATTACTAAAACGTCCGATAGCATAACCACTTAAATTGATGGCAGAGCTGGTCGGATTGTAAATTTCCAGGGCTTTGTTGTTATTAGAGCCTTCTATATATTCAGAGATAAACAAATCGCTACATTGTGCGAATAAACCTCCGGTAATAAATAGTGTGCAAATTGCGAGTAAAACTTTTTTCATATTGATAATTGATCTAAAATTGATGAATTGATTTTTTTAGCGCTCAAAATTACGATAAAAGCGGCAAAGTATCGTTCTGGTATTTTAATTTTATATTAAATTGTTGTTTGGTTTACAAAACTCCATGATTATTAGAAATATTAACCCATTAATTAAACTATTTTTCATTTTTTTTGTCACTTTTTTTTTAACAAAGCAAAAAAACGCTTCCTATTCACAAACAAATAACTATCAATTGATTAGAAACTTAATGTACAAAAAACACTAAGCATTAAATTCTCCCTTTACTCTATTTCCTTCCTGTTTCAAAATGAATAATCATTCCTCATTTTATATATCTTTGCGCTTTATTTTTCGTCTCAAAAGACGTTAGGCTTACTAAAAAATTACATTCCCAGTTATTACAGTCGTTAAAATCTATTAATTATGATGGAAGTAGGGACAAAAAACCCAAATGCAGATTTGGGTAAATTAGGTTTGAAAAACATTAAGGCAGCCCACTGGAATCTCAGTCCTGCCGAACTAACCAAAAAAACAGTAGACGCCGGAGAAGGCTCCATAGCAAATTCAGGCGCCCTGACCATAAAGACCGGAGAATTTACTGGTCGCTCTCCTAAAGACCGCTTTATTGTAAAGGACAGCAAAACAGCCAATACTGTGGACTGGAATGCTATTAATATGCCTTTTGATGCTGATAAATTTGATGCATTGTACAATAAAGTAACTGCTTATTTTGAAAATAAGGAAGTCTTTGTTCATGATGCTTATGCATGTGCGGACAACAATTATCGTCTTAATCTCCGTTTGGTTGCTGAGAAGCCCTGGAGTGCGATGTTTGCTAACAACATGTTTTTGCGACTTCGGAAAGAGGAAATTCTTAAAGCTGAACCTGAATGGACGATTTTATGTGCACCAGGATTCATGGCAGATCCAGTAGTAGACGGTACTCGTCAGCATAATTTTGCGATCATTAATTTTACGCATAAGAAGATTATTATTGGCGGAACTGGTTATACTGGTGAGATTAAAAAAGGTATTTTTTCTGTATTGAATTATGTACTTCCTGTTGAACGTGATGTATTGTCTATGCATTGTTCCGCTAATCAGGGTCCTAAAGGAGATACAGCAGTTTTCTTTGGTTTGTCGGGTACAGGAAAAACAACGCTTTCCGCCGATGAGCATCGCAATTTGATTGGTGATGATGAGCACGGCTGGTCAAAAGAAGGTGTTTTCAACTTTGAAGGTGGCTGTTATGCCAAATGTATTGATCTCTCGGAAGAGAAAGAGCCACAAATTTATAAAGCAATCAAGCCTGGTGCTATTCTTGAAAATATTGTTTTCAAAACAGGTAGCAACGAGCCTGATTTTGAGGACGATAGTATTACTCAAAACACTCGGGTTTCTTACCCTATTCACCATATCAGCAATGCAATGGAGCCGTCGAAAGGTGGTCATCCGAAGAATATTTTCTTTCTGACTTGCGATGCTTTTGGTGTGTTGCCTCCTATTTCCAAATTAACTATTGGTCAGGCAATGTATCACTTCGTTTCGGGCTATACGGCTAAGGTAGCTGGTACTGAAGCTGGTATTACTGAACCTGTTACAGCTTTCTCGGCTTGTTTTGGCGCTCCATTTCTCCCCTTACATCCAACAGCTTATGCAGAAATGCTGGGTAAGAAAATGCGTGCAGATGAAAGTATAAATGCCTGGCTGGTGAATACTGGTTGGACTGGTGGTGCCTATGGCGTGGGTTCTCGTATGAAATTGCGTTATACTCGTGCAATGGTTACCTCAGCTTTGAATGGAGAGTTGAATGATGTCATGTATGAGCAACATCCAATCTTTGGTCTGCATATGCCAGCAACTTGCCCAAATGTACCCGATGAGGTATTGAATCCAAGAAATACCTGGACTGATAAGAATGCTTATGATGCGAAAGCCAATAAACTTGCTCAATCGTTTATTGACAACTTCAGTCAGTTTGCTGATAAAGCAAATGAAGAGACTATGGCGGCTGCGCCGAAGGTGGCTGTTTCTTTATAGAAGAGTTTTTGAACATGGGACATCCCGAATTTTTGAACATTCAAAAATTCGGGATGTCCCATGTTTTTCTTTGCTTTTACTAACCTGGCAATGAAAAGAAGAATGTGGCTCCTTGCCCTTCCTTACCCTCTGCCCACACTCTACCTTCGTGGCGTTCTATAATACGCCTTACTGTTGCCAAGCCTACCCCACTACCTTCAAAATCCTTTGTTGCATTATGAAGCCTGACAAACATATTAAATAAACGGACTGTGTAAGCCATATTGAAACCTACACCATTATCTTTAATTGAAAAGATGATTTCATCACCTTCTTTCTCTGCTTTAATTTCCACTACAGGTCTTTCCTGCATACTAGAATATTTTACAGCATTTTGTATAAGGTTATAGAATACTTGCTCGATCAACACAGGATCTCCCTTTACCTTAGGCAGTACCCCTACATCATAATATGTAGATAATAATGGATTGGAGCGAGTAAGTTCATCAACGATCCTTAAAACTATTTCCTGTGTGTCAAAAAAATCAACCTTTATACTAACGACCTCCATTCTTGCAAAATCCAGCAATTCAGAGATCATGTTATTTATTTTTTTTGCTCCTTCTTCTACATAATCAAAAAGTTCCTGAGTTTCTTTATCTAAACTTTCCAGATTTAGTCTTTGTTTGAGTAAGGCCACAAAACTGCTGATTGTACGAACAGGTGCCCGAAGATCGTGGGAAACCATTGCTGTAAAGCCGTCTAATTCTTCGTTTTTCTTTTGCAGTTTTTCTGTTTTTCCCTTGAGTGCTATGTTAGCCGTTTTTAAATCATCTTCCGCTTTTTTTCTTGCTGCTTTCTCCACCTGCATTGCTCTATGCGTATTGATAGCCCGACTGATTCTAAGGTGCAGTAGATCTATATCCAGTGGTTTCTCTACAAAATCAGTTCCTCCATTTCTCATAAATTCAATCACCAAATTCATAGAAGAATGAGCTGTCATCATAATTACTGGTACTTCATATGTATCACGAAAGCTAAGAAAAAAATCATATCCATTCATATCCGGCATCATATAGTCCAACAAGACCAGATCAACGGGAGAGCTAGATAAAACGGCAATAGCTTCTTCTTTACTTTGAGAGGTAAGCACCTGATAACCACCGATTTTATTCAATCTCCGCTTCAACATTTGGAGGATATTTCCCTGATCATCGACGACTAGTATACGATTCATAAAATTAAATTTTAGGCATGCTCATCAAGTAATTTTAGTATAATCTCTTCAAAATCTTTCCCTATTGGCTTAGGAATAAAATAATCACAGCCAGCCGCTATTGTTGATTCGCTATCCTGCGCTCTCACTGATGCTGTGCAGGCTACAACAAGCTTATTATAATTCAACTCGCGAAGTTTTCTGACCATCTCATGCCCATCCATTACAGGCATTCTGATATCCATTAACACCATGTCCGGTTGTAGATTCAAAGTTTTCCCAAGTCCTTCCTGCCCATCTGAAGCAACATAAATAGTCAGCTTCAGCTTCTTCAGTCTGCGGACAAGCATTCTGACGATTTTCTCATCATCATCAACAATAAGTACTACTTTGTTATTCATAGATTCTTAAACCTCAAGTAAGGGAACTATAACATAGAAATCGCTGCCTAATCCATATTCGCTTTTTACGTTTATGGTACCTTTTTGCATTTCAATAAGCTTTCTGGAGATTGCAAGCCCCAAGCCTGAGCCACTAGCTGCCCGTGCAGAAGAACCATCTACCTGTTTGAATACTTCAAAAATCTGCTTATAATTTTCTTTCTTAATACCACAGCCAGTATCTCTAACAGTTATTTTACCCTGATTGCCTATCATTTCACTGATTATAGTAATCGTCCCTTCTTTAGTGAATTTAACTGCATTACCAATCAGGTTAATAAAAATTTGTTTTATTCTGATCGGATCTCCCATAAAAGAAAAATCCTGTATTTCCTGAGTGAGTTTCAGTCCTTTCTTATCGATCATGGGCATAATTAAATGCAAAGCTTCCTGAATACAATTTCCAATAGATAAAGGTTCTAAATTCAGCTCTAGCCTTCCTTCTTCTATTCTTGAAATATCAAGGAGTTCATTGATTAGTTTTAGTAAGTGTATACCCGAATCTTCAATATCTGTTGCAATTTCAACAATTTCCTGTACATCAGGCATATCTTCAGGGTCGGTAAGTAAAGGCAGATTACCTAACATTACTGTAAGTGGAGTACGTAATTCATGACTAATCACATTCAAGAATTCCACCTTGAGTCGATCTGCATCTTCAGCATCTTTCTTGGCTTTAAACAGTGCTTGCTCCATTTCTACACGAGTAGTAATATCATCTTGTATTCCTATAAATCCGATCACCTCTCCGTCTTCTTCTATCGGCGAAATACTAAGTTCATTCCAGAATTTAGTCCCGTCTCTTTTGTAGTTCAGCAAAATTACTTTACAGGGTACTCCCTCTTTGATAGCCGTTCTGATCTTTTCTACTTGTTTTTGGTCTGTTTCTGGCCCTTGCAGAAAGCGACAATTTCTACCAACGGTAAATTCTCTGGAATAGCCTGTTATGGTTTCAAAAGCAGGATTGACGTAAGTCAAGGGCATATCCGCTTGCTTAGTATCTGCTATAACAACACCAGTAGTCGCGCTTTCGACTGCTCGTTTTAATACATTTAAAGAATTAATATTTCCCATAGGTAACACAATGATAAGAAAAACTTATTAGAGTTCTCCCCTGTGTGTATAACAATCAGACTAATAACCTATAGCTCGATAATTAAGTCCTTCTAAATGAGAAGAAGAGGGAGAAAAATAAAATTAGGATCAATAAATGAGACTAGCAGGATCGGTGACAACTACGTTATTCTGTGAAGCCCAGGTATTCCAGAATAAGTGCTAGGACTCAATTAATTTACACTTATAAAGGCATCTTTTGTCAGCACTTTTTGTTCTTGAAATATTCGCCTTGCGACTATATACCTTACATTAGTCGAACACCTCTGAAAATTGATGTCCTTATTTTTGTTTTGCCATATGGGTTATTGCAGGCTATCCAGTTCTTCCTGCTTGGATTCCCAGTTTTCCATGGCAATTTCTAAATCTGCTTGTGCTTTTTGGTAAGCTTCTATTGTTTTGGCTGAGTTTTCACTTTCATAAAAACCGGATTCTGCCATCTTAGATTGATATTCAGAGATTTGTTTTTCGAGTTTTTCTACTTTTCTTTCCGCATTGTGTACATCTCGCTTGAGCTGACGAATCTTGTTTTCTCTTTCCTTTTTTTCTTCAGGCGATAATACGATAACTTCTTCTTTTACCGTCTGTGTAAGGGGTTTCGATGGGTTATTTTCTCCCAAACTAACCGATCTGAAATTGTCTACATTTCGTTTTTTGAGGAAATAATTAACATCGCCAAGATATTCGTGCAATTGTCTGTCTCTAAATTCTATAGTACGCTCCGTCAAGCCATCCAGAAAATCACGGTCATGCGATACTACGATTAAGGAGCCATCATAAGCCAGGATCGATCTTTTTAGTATTTCTTTTGAAATAATATCCAGGTGATTAGTAGGCTCATCCAGTATCAGGAGATTAGCAGGGCGAAGTAACATTTTAGCTAAAGCCAGGCGCGCCCGTTCTCCCCCAGATAAGACAGAAACTTTCTTTTCTGCGTCTTCTCCACTAAACAAAAAGGCACCTAATATACTACGCAATTTAGTTCTTAGTTCGTCAGGACAACCATCTTCCATAGATTCCAGTAAAGTCATTTTAGGGTCTAGTGTTTCCGCCTGATTTTGAGCATAGTAGGCAATAGACACATTATGTCCCAAATTCACTTCGCCGTCTGTACTGCCCAATACTCCTGCAATGATTTTTGATAAAGTAGATTTACCTTCTCCATTTCGTCCAACAAAAGCCACACGCTCGTTTCTATCCAGTTTAAACCCAACTTTGTCTAAGACCATTAAATCACCGTATTGCTTGACAACACTTCGTGCTTCTACTACGACTTCTCCTGAGCGTGGAGCTGGTAAGAAGCGAAGTTTCATAGCTGAAGCATCTTCATTATCCACCTCAATTTTATTCATTCTGTCCAGTTCTTTCATGAGCGACTGGGCAAATTTGGCTTTGGTATTTTTAGCACGAAAACGCTCAATCAATCTTTCCTTTCGGGCAATTTCTCTTTGCTGGTTCGCATAAGCCTTTTCTTGTTGCTCGCGGCGTTCTTTACGGAGTTCCAGATACTTGGTATAGTGGGCTTTATAATCATAAATTTGAGCTAGTTCAATCTCTATTGTTCTGTTGGTTACATGATTTAGGAAGGTCTTATCGTGCGAAATCACGACGACTGTTCCTTCATAGTTTTTCAACATATTCTCCAACCATATAATGGATTCTATATCCAGATGGTTGGTAGGCTCATCCAGTAGGAGGTAATCTGGTTTTTGTAGAATAATTTTAGCCAGTTCGATCCGCATTTGCCAGCCTCCACTAAATTCGCTGGTTTGCCGATCCATATCTTTCGACTTGAAGCCCAGCCCTTTTAGTACTCTTTCTGCTTCGGCATTCATATTATGTCCGCCAAAAATTGAGAATCGGTCGGTAGCATCAGATAATTCTTGTAATATTCTTGCGTAAGCATCACTTTCATAATCTTCTCTTACCCCCAATTCTTCATTGATTTCCTCTATACGCTTTTCCAGCCTTTTGATTTCATCAAAAGCTGTCAGGGCTTCCTGCAGAACAGTTTTCCCCTGTGGCAATTCCAATTCCTGATGCAGGAATCCGAGCGTATAGACTGAAGGGTAAGTTACCGTACCACTATCAGGACTTTGGTATTGGGCTATGATCTTTAGGATGGTTGATTTTCCAGTACCATTTTTTCCTACCAAACCAATGCGTTCGCGTTCGCCTATAACGAAGTTGACGTGGTCGAGTAATATACGGTCGCTGTACTTTACAAATATGTTGGATACGGTAATCATTCTTTTGTATTGAAGAGTACAAAGATAGGAATAAGATAGATAAATTGCACCTTGGGGCAAACACAAGATTTTTAAATAAATTATTCAAATCAAAAGTTGTTGTAAGTCCTTCACAATTCCGAAATTTGAGCTAAACATGTAAGACAGCCAAATTATAGATAAATGACAACAATAATACATTTAAAAGAGATCGCCTCGATTGTCGAAGAAATGGACGTGATACATGCCATGCAGGAGGGCTTTATTCAATACAGTAACGGAAACTCTGTAGTACCTCCGGTTGGAGAATTAATTTTTGATAAGCCACCAGGAGATGTTCATATTAAATACGGCTATATCAGGAATCAGGATTTTTATGTGATAAAAATAGCTTCCGGATTTTATAATAATGCTCAATTCGACATTCCTTCTAGTCAGGGACTAATGCTTTTATTCAATCAAAAAACAGGACAGACAGCAGCTATTTTGCTAGACGAAGGCTATCTGACCAATATACGAACAGTGGCAGCCGGTGCTTTGGCAGTTCAATATTTCACCCCAGAAAATGTACAGGCAGTAGGCATTGTAGGCACCGGAACCATCGCAAAATTACAGATACAACAACTTCAAAAAATTGATTTTTGCAAAACCTTTTGGTTGTGGGGAAGAAATCAGGACAAAGCAAAACAACTAATATCCGAACTGGGCAATGGCATTGATATACGTATTGCAACTAGCTGCACCGAGCTTGCTAAAAATACCAATGTCATTATCACTACAACTCCAACTGAGACTCCATTGCTCTTTGCTGATGATATTAAAGCCGGAACATTGATTGTAGGGATCGGGGCAGATACACAACATAAACAAGAATTGGATGGTGCTATTTTGAAAAAAGCAGATCTGGTGATCGCAGATAGTATTCCTCAAAGTAAAAGTCGGGGTGAAATTTATCAGGCGCTTAAAGCAGGGATGATTTCAGAAGAAAAGGTAATAGAACTTGGTAATGCACTACAAGCCCCCCATTTGCGACGAAGTACAGAAGAACAAATCATCGTCGTTGACCTAACAGGAGTAGCCGTTCAGGACATTATGATAGCTTCGGCTGTATATTCAAATTTCAAAGCCAAGAAACCATGTTAAAATTTGTCAGCAATAAAGGTGGTGGAAAACCTGTTGATATTGAAACTGCCATCCTGAATGGTTATGCGCCCGATGGTGGATTGTATGTACCAGAACAACTTCCTCAGCTTTCCTTCGAGCAATTGGAACAATGGAAGAATTTATCTTACAAAGAATTGGCTTTTGAGCTTTTAAGTTTATTTATCGACAGCAGTATTGTTTCTGCTCAGGATTTAAAGACAATTATTGCTAAAGCATATGGCACCTTTGAAAAAGAAGAAGTCATTCCTATCCCCAAATTAAAATCGCGAAAGAATGCTTACATCATGGAATTGTTCTATGGTTCAACACTTTCTTTCAAAGATATTGGTCTTGCATTTCTGGTCAATCTGGTTGATTTTTTTCTAAAGAGAAAACAGAAAAGACTCTCTATTATCGTGGCAACAACTGGCGATACCGGTCCCGCAGCAGCAAATTATATTGCCGGAAAATCTACTTTAGATGCCTGGGTATTATATCCTAAAGGCATGATAACAGAGGAGCAGGAACGACAGATGACCACTTTGCATCATGATAATGTCCATCCTGTTGGAGTTTATAATTGCCCTGAAGGTGGCGATGATCTCGACGCTGTTATCAAACAATTATACGCCAATCAGACATTCAAAGAAAAGGTAAACCTTTCCAGTGTCAACTCCATAAACTGGGGACGCATTATGGTGCAAACCGTACATTATTTTTATGGTTATTTCCAAATTGCGGATAAAATAGGCGAGGAAATAAACATGGCAGTACCTTCAGGTGGTTTTGGCAACCTGTGTGCGGGTGGTCTGGCTCGCAAAATGGGATTACCAGTAAAAACTTTAATTATAGCCAATAACAAGAACGCATGCCTTAACCGGATATTTAAAGACGGTGTTTTTTCAATGGCTCCCATTCACGAGACCGTTTCATCAGCCATTGATATTCTTGTCCCAATCAATTTCTGGAGATTTTTATATTTCTGCGTTGGTAAAGATGCCCAAAAAATAAAAGAATGGATGGAGGAATTTGACAAAAACAGAGTCGTCCATTTTGACGAAGCTTCCTTTAAGTCCTATAAAAAAGGCTTTCTTTCGGGCAGTGTATCCGATGAACAAACCATGAAGGTCATTAAAGAAGTCTTTGAGGAAGAAGGGTATTTACTTGATCCACATGCCGCCGTTTCATTAGCTGTTGCACATTCGCTGAGAGAAGAGATAGGTGACGCTAAAATCATTTTTTTCGCAACAGCACATCCTGCAAAATTCTCTAAAATCATCCAGAAGGCGCTTGGTTGTGAATCCTTGCCAAAAGCTGCTTTACACCCTTCTATAGAACGAGCAAAATGGCAATGTCAAAAAGGTTATACCGCCGAACAAGCTCATCTGGAAGCGGCATTATTAGATGCTATGGAAAATCATTGGGAACGAAATTTAAAATAGACTTGTTACCCTTTAATTAACACCCCTCTGAAAACATCTTTTTCCGCTATTTTTCCTCAAAAAATGAGTCCGTAGCGGGGCTATGCACTAATTTTTTGAGAAAAACTATCAAAAAAATCTGAATTTCAGAGCGGCACTTATTAAAGAGTAACAAGTCTAATATAAAAATGGAGCAATACACACGATTAAATAAAGAAGAGCTTGTAAAGATTTTAGCCCGTTTCAATATTCATAATATTTCATCTTTTAAGTTACTGAGCGGTGGTTCTGAAAACACCAACTATTTGATCGAGTCAGTCAAGAGAAAATATGTCCTTTGTATTTGCGAACAAAAAACACCAAAAACAGCAGAGGAATTAGTTGAGCTTTTAAAATATTTAGGAAAAAATCATTTCAAAACATCAACAACAGTTTTCACCATAGATCATGAACCTATTACACTTTGGGGAGGGAAGCCGATCATACTCAAGGAATATATTGAAGGAAAAATAAAAAAAGACCTCTCTCCTCATTTATTGGAATTGATTGGTAAAGAACTCGGTAAATTACACAAGATTGAGGCGCCTGACTACCTGCCCAGGCAATTAAGTTATGGAAAGGAACAATTTGCAAATGTCAAAAAATATGCGACTAATACTGAATTTGAAGCCTGGTTGAATAAAGTGCTTGACTATATGTCCCCTTATTTCGACATGAGTTTACCAAAAGTATTTATTCATAGCGACCTTTTCTGGGATAATGTCATTATTAGTGAAGATGAAGGCTCCATCACTATCATGGATTTTGAAGAATCCGCCTATTATTATCGTGTATTTGATATTGGAATGACGATCATAGGGATTTGCGCAGAAGGCTCAACTATCAATCTGGACAAAGCCAGACATTTTCTAACTGGCTATCGCTCAGAGATACCATTGCAGGAAGATGAAATAAAGGCTTTAAAAGCATTTACTATCTACGCCGGTGCATCAATGACCTATTGGCGACACCATAATTTCAATTATGTCAAGCCTGATCCTAAAATGTTCAAGCATTATTTGGGCTTGAAAGTTTTAGTTGACTTTATGACTGAACAGGCTGACGATTGTTTTGATTTTACTAATGAATTTATTTAAATCTTTGCTGATTGACCACAGGCAAAAGCCCTGAAAAAGAAATCCCGAATTTTCATGATGAAAATTCGGGATAACCTATATTTTGCAGTCATTACATGACCAAATATGCTAAGAATTAGCGTCGTTGAACAATCACTAAACGCTCAGTGATAAGTTCTTCTTCTGTCTGAACACTGATCATGTACACACCTGTAGCCAGCGAGCTGACGTCAAGTATAGTTTGCTCAATGCCCTCGTAGCTACGACGAAGAATTTCACGCCCTTCCATATTAAAAATACTAATGTGCTTGATTTCATCCGTTACTTGAATAGAAACTTTTTCCGAAGTAGGATTCGGGAATAGTTTTATATCTTCTTCAATCTCATCGTTTGCATTAAAACTTACTAAGGTCGGTAGTTCCTCAATAGTGACAACTGGTCCTGTAGAAAAGCCAGATGTTTGCGAGCCTGTTACAGTAACTTCATCAATATATACCTGATCCCCATTACCACTGGCATCACACTGAATACGGAACTGTGCACCATCTGTAAGGTTGAATGAAGCAGCGTCTAGTGTTACCGTTGCCGTATAGAAAGAACCATTATTAAAGCTGCTTCCACTGGCATATGTTGCCACTGTCTGCCAGCCTGATCCATCATTATATCTTACCCAGAAATCTTCTCCATTTTCCATACTGTTTGGATAGAAATAGAAACTGATCGCTACGCTTCCCAGTCCATCAAGATCATAGGATGGTGATGTCATAGAAGAAGCAGTACCACTGTTGTCTCTAAGACGAATAGAATAGGAACCTTCCCAGCTAGCACTGGTACTACGACGTGCGCAATCGCTACCACCATCAGCCCAGCCATCAAGCCCTGACTCAAAGAAGTAGCCTTCCGTAAATGGCGTTCCTCCTCCATTTGAACAACCAGTGGTTGATCCTATCGTAGTGGCTGTTCCTGAAGCATTTCCTGCTGCGTCAAGTGCACGTACTCCGAAATTATAACTAGTACAGGCAGTAAGTCCGGTAACATTAACCGATGTTCCTGCTGTTGTACCAATAGAAGAACCATCAACAAATATCTCATAGCCAGTAACTCCAACATTATCAGAAGAGGCATTCCATGTTAAAGTCACTTGTGTATCTTGTTCATTGCTAACGCTTAAGTTAGTCGGCTGGCTTGGCGGATCAGTATCTGCTCCTCCACCTCCAATACAGAAGTCGGTGGCATCACTGCTTGTAAAGCTTCCACCACTGGCGAGTACTGTGCCGCCATTATTAAGTGTATAGGAGCCATTTCCATAAGAACAGCAGATTCCATCGCCATAACTATCTGAAATCGTGAACGTGTAACAACCATCTGTCAGGCAAATGGCTTCCGTGATCGTAGAACCATCAGGAGAACTACCATAAGTACCGCCGCTTGCCACAACTGAACCTGCATCATTAGTAACTTGCCAACTTGTTTCCTCTGGGTAGTTATCTAATGTTATAGATAAGGTTACTTCTGTTCCATTACAGCCAGTTGGTGGGCAACTTGGACAATCTGGCCCGCCACAATCGACACCAGTTTCCTGACCATTTTGCTGACCATCTGAACAAGTTGGTCCGCCGCCGCCGCCACCGGCAGCCTGAAGCGCGCCAAGTGCATTGACCCGACCATGTCCATACTCATTATCAAAACCTGAAGCCCCCATATCAATCGCAGTAGAATAAAGAATATCTGTTACCTCTGCACCAGTTAGGCTTGGATTATAGCCCAATACCAACGTTGCTACTCCGGCAACTACCGGACAAGCAGAAGATGTACCACCAAAAGTAGAAGTATAACTCCCACTACCGTAGCCAGCACTCCCCATACGGTCTGTTGTTCGTACTCCAGCACCGGGTCCGCCAACATTATTGGAAGGAGCTACGATGTCAAGCGTAGAACCGTAGTTGGAGTAAGCAGAACGAACGCCAGTGTTGGCAAAAGCTCCTACAGCAATTACGTTGCTGTTTCTTGCGGGATAGCTTACACAGCTACCATAATCATTACCGGAGGCAAAAACAATAACACAACCTAAGCCACCACGACCATTTACCCTCGCATCTGCCATGGCGTTATTTATATTGGAGAAATTCGCAGTACATGAAGAGTAGCCCCAACTATTACTCATAACATCAGCTCCCTGATTTTTGGCCCAGGTGAAGCCATCAGCAAGATCCTGAGTAGATTCTCCGCCTATAAAAATATTAACTGAGATCATATTGGCTAAAGGAGCCAGTCCCCTTACACCTATATTATTATGACTGGCTGATATAGAACCAGCACAGGAAACCCCATGTGCACTGCCACTAATAGCATCTCCATTACCATTATTAGCCGGGCTATAACCAGCTGTGTAGCGACTTTGTCCTGAGCTGTTATTAAAATCCTCATGATCCTCCATACCATCATCGATCACAGCAACAGTCGTACTGGAAGAACCGATTGAAATATCCCATGCTTCAAGTGCATTACAATCAGCATCGTTAGCACCAGTAACACCGTCAAGTGTCTGACCAGTATTATGCATCTGGAATTGCTGGCTGAAAAGAGGATCATTGACCTGGAAACGCTCGATTGGAGCATAGAAATCAGGCTGAGCAAACTCAAATAAACCACTCTCATGCAAAGTATTAGCAGCAGCGAAAGCTTGATTTACATCTTCTAATTCAATTCGGTACGTTCCAAATTTTTTGGTAATCGTTTTTACTCCATATCTTTCCGCCATTTCAGTCATCACTTGCACGTCATCCTTGGCAATAAGTTTAGCCACAATCGTACGTGTAGGATAAATAATAAAACCATCAGAAAGTGCGTAACCAGTGCTAATCTGTACCTCGTCAGCATCAAAACCTAATTCCTCCATCAATTGAGAAGCAGACATTGCATTATTCGTCTCAACAACTGCATAAGGCTTGTGTTCCCAACTTTCGTATTTTTTTACATTTTCCGGACTAATGCCCGTAAGAGTAGTGGCAGCATCAGCAGTAACAATAAAGTGCTTACTGCTTGCAGTCAATTCCATACGGTCGTTATCGACCCAGTAGTAATCAGTAGTTTGGGCAGTCAAAGCAGTGCCCCAGATGAAGCAAATCGCTCCAAATAGTAAATTCCTAAACATATAAGTAGTGTTTAATAAGTAAAATGTGAGTATATGCAGTTATATTATTTTGCTCTTCTATAGATATGCGAAACAAATGTATTCGTTTTTGTAAAAAAACCAAAAATAAGCTCAGTAAAAACATTAAAAAACAGTGTAATATTTTCATGACATAAAAATATTTACAATATTTATTATATTTAATGTCATAAAAGGGCTTATTTAAATTTAAATAAAAAAATATTTACAAAAACCAAACAAGCAGTATTTTATACACAAAAAATACAGCAATACCAGACAAATAATTGTCTCGCCCTTCTGCAACAATGTTGCATTTTTAAAAATCAACTAGAAATGTCTTTAGATTTTGGATAAGAGGATAATCTTCCTTTTTAGCAAAGGATAGTTCAGCATTTTAGTCAGAAATTGACTTTTGCCGCAAGTCTAAAACATTTGAGAAAATGAAAAAAGTACTATAAAATAAATTAGTGACATCGAATACAATCGAAGAAAATTCATCTGATTTGAGCACTTACTTGGAGCTTGTTTAAATTTATCGCAGCAGATTGATTCGTTCCATTAATTGTTCTTTCATTCGCTTACTGACAGGGATATAACGATCACCGACCAAAAGTAGTTGATTGTCTCTGGTGTTAAAATTCTTCACCTGATTCAGATTAACCAGATAATTATTGTGTACACGCATAAAAAAAGTTGGTAGTTTTCGCCCCATATCTCCTAAAGAATATCGTACCGTGTATTTGCCTTCTTCTGTATATATATCGGAATACCGCCCTTCTACTGAAACACATTGAATATCACTATAGTGTACCTTAACAAGGTGATCTTGTTTTTTTATAAAAAAGCTGTCCTGCATAGCAGCCGCATTGGAGGCAGTTTGTGCAAATATACGTTCACCTCCATGAAATTGTTCGACTGCCAGCTCTATAGCAAATTGTAATTCTTTGATATTGTATGGTTTTAATAAATAGCTGGAAGGCATTGTTTTTTTTGCTATTTCAAAGGTTGCTTTGTCATTCATTCCTGTAAGGAAAATAATCGGTTTTTTTCTTACGGGGTTTTCATTCATTCTTTCGGCAAAAGCAATTCCATCAGGTTGCCCATTTAGCATAATATCAACAATAACCAGATCAGGGTCTTGAGCATAAAAAAGCCCAAAAGCTTCCTTTAAATCAGGAGCAATTCCGGTTACTTCATAGCCAATATCTTCCAGCGAAAACTGTAGATCTTCCGAAAGATCAGGTTCGTCTTCTATAATCAAAATTCTTACTTTACTCATAATGCTTTTGGGAAATGTAAGCTAAAACAAGTTTTTACATTGGGTACACTCGTGACACTTATCTCCCCTTTATTTTTTGTCATCATTTCTTTGCACAGCCATAATCCCAATCCTGTGCCTTTTTCATTTGCAGTACCTCTGCTGACCTTTTCATTGTTGACAGCAAATAGTAAAGGTATTTTTGCAGGTGGTATTCCCACTCCCCCATCGATAACCTGAATAATTTTTTCTTTTTTATTCTCCAACGCTTTTACTAAAATCACCCCATTTGTATGTGAATATTTAATTGCATTGGCGATAATATTTCGGAGTACGACCTTCAGTGTATTGGTATCTCCATTCAGCACAAAGCCTTCAGGAATTTCCTGCTTCAAGATAATATTTTTTCCTGTTAAATCATATTCAAAATCATGACTTACTTGTTCTGTCAATTGTTGTACATCTATTTCATGACGATCAATATGTAGCCTGTCTGTATGAGAAAATCCCCAATACAGGATATTTTCAATGAAGCCATTTAATCCCTGAATAACACTTCCCATCTTAGATACAGGTCTAATATTATCACTGGTTTTATAACTTCGTTCAATTCTTCTTTGAGCTATATTCAGCTTAGACATCATCCCTCTAAGATCATGCCCGATAATGGAAAATAATTGATTTTTAAATGAATTCAGCTCTTCCAGTTCATTTTTTTGTTTTGAGATCACTTTATTGAGGCGATGTTTCTGACGATACAAAAAGAAGATCAAGCTGGCAATCAAGCCCAATAAACCAGCCGTCAGTCCAAGATAGGATAACTGTTGTCTTTGTAATTTTATTTGCTGTTCTTTTTCCTGTGTTTTATATTTAGTTCTGAATTCATAGACCAATTCTGTTTTTTGTTTTTGCTGCAAGCTGTCCTTGGTCATCAATTGTTTTCGAAAATACGTGATTGCAGAATCTGGTTCTTCTACTGTTTCGTAAAAAGTGGCGATATTGGCATAGGTGGAGGTCAATAATTCAAGTGCCTGAATATCTTCACTTAATTCAGCCGACTTTTTGAAATATTCGATAGTTTGAACAATGTCATTCCTCATATAACTCAGGTAAGCCAAATTATGATAAGAAACCGCTTGTCCGTATGTATTACCTAATTTGTGTTTGATATGGAGACTTTGCTGATAATAATTTTCAGCTTCGTCTAATGCTTCTTTATTGACAGAGCAAATCCCTAAAAAGTC
Organism: Saprospiraceae bacterium; assembly: GCA_020627965.1. Lineage (GTDB taxonomy): Bacteria > Bacteroidota > Bacteroidia > Chitinophagales > Saprospiraceae > JAHDEO01. The sequence continues at coordinate 41,240 of JAHDFX010000002.1, forward strand.
TAATGTAGTAGCAATTTCAGTATAAGATTGAGTCTTTGTAAAATACCCCAATGCTTCTAACAGGTCATTTATAATAAATTCTATTTGCTCAGGATTCCCATTATACCAATAATTTATTCTTGCTTTTTGATAAGTGAACTGACCTTTGATATTTTGATTTTCACTGGATTCGACAATATCTCTTATTTGCAGCAATTGCTCCATGGCAACTAAAGAATCCTTTAAGGTATAATTGATTCGGGCTAGTTCGATACGAGCCAGGGCTATAGTTTCGTCGTTATTTTTCTCTTTTGCAATATTTAATGCTTTCAGGCTGTTTAATTGTGCTGCTGATATATCATCATTGCTACGATGTATACGGGAAAGAAATAATAAAACAGATGCCGAATCCAGAGATTTCTGAGTATTTATTAATGCTTCTTGTGCATAGGTTTTTGCTAATTGGTAATCCGTTTTATTATAATAAGTCTTAGCTAAATGAAAGTAGTACTTATCTGGGGCTTCCTGAAAACCTTTCCTTTTATTATTAATGGCATTGTGAAGACATTCCTGCACCTCAATACTATGTGTTTGCTCATAGACTCTTATTGTATTCCAGTCTAATTGATCACAATAAAAAGGAGAAATACTAATTTCTATATTCGTAGCAAAAATCATTTGCTGACAAAAATAAAGTAGTATAAAGCTCAGTATTTGTTTACTTTTTGGAGAAAAAGAAAAAGTATGCAAACTTTTCATTGAGTCAGCCAATTTAATAAATCGGAATCAATTTCCTCCGCTTCCCACAATCACTGTCAGGTGTCCTTTTTTGTGGGTTTCCGGTTCTACGCATATACAATTTTCCAGATCTTTTACTCTTGCATACAAACCATCTTTATGTAATTTTGCCTTGACATCCTTACCTTCACTTCCTACAAAAACATCATAATTATACAAGTCAAATTTCATTAAACTCCGACCATTCGGCTTATAATTTTTACCGTTCAAGGCGACACTGATCTCTTTATATACATACTTATCTTTTTTTCCCTTTGATTTATTTTCTGTGAATCTATACCAAATTTCTGCTTCGACATTAATAGCTGAATCAGAAAAATCAACCATAAATTCAGCGGGCGGCTCCAACTTCTTTCCGGTCACACTGTCTACTAATTCAAATGTGTCACTCTCCTTGCAGTAAAAAGCAACATCCAGAATTAAGGCCCCTTTTTCATTTTCGTCCCAATTAATTTCAACAAAAGGCCCTACTATTTTATTTGGTTCATTCATAGTTTTGTTTTTTTTAATTAATTAAATACTTCATTTGTTTCTCATTCAAATATAATATTTTTCACTTAAAAATATTCAAACATTTATCTATTTGTGTAAAACAATATCTCCTCCTTCGTCAAATGACACTGCAGCAACTGTCAATTATATGGCTTTGAAGTAAATTTTAAAATTCGGGATGCCCTGTGAAGCTATTTGAACGTTCCTTAATCTTTAAAGACAGCTTCTCGTTTTTCAAAGAAAGCCATCATCGCTTCTTTAATGTCATTGGAAAGCAGCATAGCAGAATTCCAAGTAGCCACATAATCCAGGCTATCCGCTACTGTATGATCTCTTTGATAAAGGAGGTTTTCTTTGATGCCTCGAATACACAGAGGTGACTTGGTAGCAATCATTGTCGCCAAGTCACCAATGCCCATCATCAAGGCATTGCGGTCAGTATAAGCGGTATTGACCAAGCCTATTTTTTCTGCTTCTGGTCCGTAGACTTTTCTGCCAGTATAAGCTAATTCTGCCATAATGCCGGGGTGAATAATTTTGGGCAGGCGTTGTAGGGTGCCTATATCGGCTACAATACCGAGGTCAATTTCTTTTATTGTAAAATAAGCATCCTCTGTGCAATAACGCATATCACAGGCAGAGATAATATCGACACCACCACCAATGCAAGCTCCATGAACCGCAGCTAAAACTGGTTTACGACACTTTTCAATGCTAGTGATCGTTCTTTGCAACATCAAAACAAAAGCACGGATTTTTTCACGATTTCTGGCTTCACAACTATTATCCAAACCTTGCTGCATCTCCATTAAAGCCATTACATCTATACCGGAGCAAAAATGCTTTCCTTCTCCACTTAGAATAATGACTCTGACATTATTGTCCTCATGCAGTTGACCAAATATCTGCTCCATTTCCTGCCAGGCAGCAACATTAAGAGAGTTTGCCTTTTTCGGAATATTAAAAGCTACATTAGCGATATAATTGTTGATGTCCAGTTTGAAATATTGATAAGTCATAATCAATTGAATAAATTTTTCAAAAACTTGCCAGTCTCCATTGCCCATTCCTGTTCATAGGCTTTTGAGAAGATATAAAATGTAAATAAAAGATAGATGCTCAGTAAAATATATGCTTTTATGCGCCCCATTCCTTTGCCTATATAGTAAATTAAAAAAGCAATAATCGTCAATAAAAACAGTAAAGTCCACAACTCAGTCACTCCGTCTACTGTTCCAGGGCTCATCTCGATAGGTCCTCTCAACAAGGTAAAAATGAATAGCGGAAAACCCAAAGCAAAACAAATATCAAAAATATTACTCCCTAATGCATTAGCAACAGCATCGTCATATTCACCATCCATAGCATCACGATAAGAAAGAATAGTATCTGGCACACTGGTAGCCGCAGCAGCCAAAATAACCGCTACAAAGTAAGTATTGATGCCTAGTCCATGAGCAGTCAGTTCGCAGGCATACACCAAAAAGAAACAGGCTATTCCGATAATCAGCATTGAGGTCAGCAATAAAGACCAGGCGTTCTTTGAATTGATTTCTTTCTTAACCAAAACTGGTGCTAAATTTAAGCTCAGTAAGTTCTGAACAGTGCTGCTTTCACTATCATTTTCATAATATTCTTCACCTTCGTCTTCTTCTGACTTTGCAGACATCGTGCTGAACATGACTGTTACATATACGGCATATAACAACATCAATGTCAATCCATGCCACCAATACAGTGTTGTTCCTGAGATCAACATAATCAGGCAAAACTCAGCGACCAACAAGGACAAACCATCTCTTAAAATAACTTTCCGGGACACCTCTACACGACTAACCATCCCCACACCGATGACAGCTAAAATAACCACTGCCGGAATAATCATTCCGTTAAATACTGCGCTACCAGCTGTAGTTCCTACTCCGCCTGCAAAGCCATCATTAGCCAGATCGGGATTATCTATGAAGTAAGCATAATAAATAAAGAAAAATAAAGTAGTAAATAATTCTGGCATAGAACTACCTATAGCATTGATAGTTGCTCCACGTACTCCATCCGATAAATTGCGGCCTAAGTACTCAGAAGCTACTTCAAAACCATCGCTAGCTCGCCATATAACAATACAGCAGATCAGAATAATCAATATGCCCATCAAAATACTCATAGCTGGCAAAGATAAACAAATGCAAATTCTCCAGATAACTATCAAGACAAATTCAAAGTCAAAATCTGAAACTATTTAAACTTTCATGGACATGCATCCTAAATTATGTTTTTTACGTATAATATAATATGAAAACTATTCAGGTACTAGCACTCATATTCGGATCAATCATGGTCTTATCAGCATGGAGTGAAAAAAAACCAGACACTCCTCCAACACCTCAAAAGGTACAGAAGTTACACCACGATTATTTTCGGACATTCATGGCAGAAGTAGATACATTGTCCAATATGGCTAGTCAGCAAAAAGGTACCTCATTAACTCAATTACAAACACAAATTACCAAAACCCGATACACTTATAAACGCATCGAATTTTTGTTCGACTACATCCATACCAAGTATAATTACTTCAATATCAATGGCGGACCTTTATACAAACTGGATGAAGACCAACCTCACATACCGCCAGTCAAACCTAATGGTTTACAGACACTGGATGAATTAATATTCAGTGATGAAGCAGAACATGAACGAGCAACTATAGATACACTAGCTCAGGAACTTCAGACAGCTATTCAATTTATCGGACAAACTCATTTTGCTTATGAATTTGAAAATCATAAAACGATTGAGGCTATTCGTTCCGGTCTAATTCGGGTGTTTACACTGGGCATAACAGGTTTTGACACTCCCGGTTCTGGCAATGCTTTTCAGGAAGCCAGGGTAAGTATAGAAGCCATGCAGGAGACTTTTCGGCTTTTTGAAACGGAATTAAAACCTGAAGCTAAAACTAAGTTTGCAGAAATACTCCACTTATTTGATAAAGGAATTAGCCAATTGAAAAACCAAACTTTTGATGATTTTAATTATATGGCTTTTTTACAGGAAGTTATCAACCCCTTATACAGATCATTATTAGATTTTGTTGATCTTAATCAAATTTCACCTGAGCGATTTAAATCACATGCACATAATTATCAGACTGACAATTTATTTGATAAAGACTTTCTGAACAAAGACTTTTTTCAGGAGATTAGTTACTCGCCTTTAGGCAATCCTAAAAGCATAGAACTAGGCAGGTTATTATTTTATGACCCTATTTTATCTAAAGATCATAAAATGTCTTGTGCAAGTTGTCATTCTCCCGATAAGGCTTTTGCAGACGGACTTCCTACCAGCAAGGCTAGCATAGAAGGCAAGTTTGTTAGTCGCAATTCACCTACTTTAATAGACGCAACTTTTTCCAAACGTTTTTTCCATGATCTGCGTGCTATCAATCTGGAACGCCAAATTCCTCATGCTATAGAAAACCAAGAAGAGTTTAATATATCATTTTGGGAGATCATAAACAGGCTTGAGCAAAGTTCTACTTACCTTCAATTGTTTGCCGATGCCTATGGAGGCATTTCTAAAAAAGGCGATATTAACCGACGCTCTATCAGCAATGCACTGGCAGCTTATACCAATTCTTTGGTATCATTCAACAGTGATTTTGACAAGTATGTCAGAGAAGAAAGCAATTCTTATCCTGAATCTGCTATACGTGGTTTCAATTTATTCATGGGCAAAGCTGCCTGTGCAACCTGCCATTTTCCGCCGGCTTTTAATGGCACTGTTCCTCCTTTCTACATAGAAACAGAATCAGAAGTGCTTGGGGTTACTAAGGGCTGGGATACTATAAACCCTCAATTAGATGATGACCTTGGGCGATATGCCAATGGTATGCACTGGGACAAACAGGCTCATTTTCTTCGTTCTTTCAAAACAGTTGGACTGCGTAATGTAGAACTTACAGCACCTTATATGCATAATGGTAGTTTTGAAAATTTGGAAGAAGTGCTTGATTTTTATAATCGTGGAGGAGGTGCAGGAATGGGACTTGATGTTGATAATCAAACCCTGGCTCCTGATCCGCTTGACTTAAACCAAGCAGCTATTGATGACATTATTGCTTTTCTCCATACACTTACAGATACGACAGGATTACATCCGGGGGTCATTAATCTGCCGCCGTTTGAAAATAAGCCTCAATGGAATGAACGTATGCCTAACTATTAGATTTCTTTGCTACAGGCTTTCTATATCTTGGCAATTTGTCTTTATAATAAAGATGATAAAAGTTGTAAAACATCATATAATCCAGCCCGTTCCATTCCTGATAAATGCCATTTTTATTGCCTTTATACTGGCTAGGATGTAACCAGCGATTACTGGATTTCCAGCCATTTCCTGCCTGACAGCCTGGTGTTTTGAAACACGGTCCAGTAGCAGGAGCACTATCCACAATTTTGGTAAAGTCTTTGAAATTGAGGCTCTTTCCTATTTTTTTATTGTTCAATACCGCATCAGCAAGCGCATATAATTCTTCATCTGCATTTTTACAATAAGCCGCCATTTTATTTTTATCCCAGGAATCGGCAGTTACCATCAAAGAAAAGATCATAGGATGATTATAGTGTGTTTGTATACCAAATAGCCAATCGTAACTGCCATGCAGAAATTTCCCTAGTCCTCTAGAGCGTCCACTCTGATAGGTTTTCCTGTACTTTCCTTTGGTAATACGATCTCCTGTTTTGGCAATACTATAAGAAAATGCCCTGCAATCTCCTCCCCATCGGTTGGGGGCTTTTTTACCATCTGGCCCTACTATTCTCCACTTATTATTTCTCATAAAAGAAACAATTCTATCTGTATTGACTGCCGCTAATTCTCCAAATGTAGGTTTATTTTTATAGCGTTCATTAGGAATGAGTTCAGCGATACAAGTAAAACCCAATAATAAACTGATTGCTTGATCCTGACTCACAAAATATCCACCTTTTATTGTTGCCGGGGCGCAGCCACCAGCCGATTTGATGCAAGTGTAAGTCACTTTACCATCGGTAAATCTATGCTTTCCATTTTCATCTTTTAAAATATCAATAGTCACATCATCCCGAATGAAAAAACCATCCTTTTTACCTGTTTTTCTAAAGCGGCGTTCAGCTTCGCTGTCCAGTCTTTCAAAAGCCATGATAGCATAATAAAGCTCTTCAGCCGTTTTAGAATAATCTGCACTGGCATTTTTGAGCAATTTCAATTCTGTTGCTAAAACAGTAATGTAATACCCAAGATGGATAGTGCCATCTCCCCATTGCAACTTTCCTGTTCCTTTAGGCAGTGGGCATTTATCCCGTTTCATCCACCAGTCTTTTTGGCAATTAGCTACAGGGTCACGCCCGCCCATAGGAATACTCATTCCCTGCCCCTCTCCTACTACTACAAAACCAGGAATATTTTTATCCGGTTGATTGATTAGTCGTTCTCGGTATTGCCAGTATTTTGCAAGATTAGAGATAGTTGTTTGTGTGAATATGGGCTTACACATGAGCAACAATAATCCTATTAAGTAAATTCTCATTTAAATATATTTTAGGTAAAAGTACCAATATTAGTTATAGTTCTCCCAAAAACCGTTGAAACAAGAATATTGTATATCTCGCTCAAAGAGGATTTGATAAAATGGGTGAAACCTACTATCTTGCATACACTTTGGGGGTTTCCGTATTAATCGGGATGAGATATACCCTTTGAACCTGATACAGTTCACACTGTCGTAGGGAAAAGTCTGAAAACTATCATATAGTCTATTGATGGTTATCTGATTTTCCTGCCATTTTGCTTCAATATGACCGTATTTATTAATAAAAAAGAAACCGCATTAACAGCATCCATCAGCATTACAACTATGCTCACTCAGGACGGTATTACAGCAAGCAGAGGAATTGCTGTAGCTGTCAATGACCTTGTTGTTTCTAAAAACAATTGGGCAAGCCATATGTTGAAGGATGGTGACAAAATTACTATAATAACTGCAACTGCTGGTGGTTAAAAATAATATTATGAAAATAGAGACAATTCCTACACAACAAAGCGTTACGCGTGATCCCTTTCCTGCATCCAGAAAAATTTATGTAAAAGGCAAAATTCATGACATACGTGTTGCTATGCGTGAGATTAGCCTTGAGCCTACCGTAAGTAAGTTTACTTTTGGTGAAAAATCACAGTCTAATCCGCCTGTTACAGTATACGATACAAGTGGTCCTTACACTGATCCTAATGTACATATTGATGTCAAAAAAGGACTTCCACAGCTACGTCAGGAGTGGATACTTTCAAGAGGTGATGTAGAAGAACTAGATGAAGTTACGTCAACATACGGTAAGGAAAGGTTGTATAATTCAGATTTAAATTATCTCCGTTTTCAACATTTAAAAAAGCCTCTAAAAGCTAAAACCGGCTGCAATGTCAGCCAATTACATTATGCTAAAAAGGGCATTATAACTCCTGAAATGGAATACATCGCCATTCGGGAAAACCAACGTATTGACGAGCTGAACGAAATTGGTCAGCAGCATCCAGGTAATAGTTTTGGTTCCAATATGCCAAAAAGTCATATCACACCTGAGTTTGTGAGAAGTGAAATTGCTGCGGGACGTGCTATAATCCCTAACAATATCAATCATCCGGAAAGTGAGCCTATGATTATTGGGCGGAATTTTCTGGTTAAGATCAATGCTAATATTGGTAACTCCGCAGTGACTTCCAGTATTGAGGAGGAAGTAGAAAAAGCTGTTTGGGCATGCCATTGGGGTGCCGACACAATTATGGATTTATCGACGGGTAAAAATATTCATGAAACCAGAGAATGGATTATCAGAAATTCACCTGTTCCTATTGGTACGGTTCCCATTTATCAGGCATTAGAGAAGGTAAAAGGTGATCCAGAAAAGCTGACCTGGGAAATTTTCAGAGATACATTGATAGAACAAGCAGAGCAAGGAGTTGATTACTTCACGATTCATGCAGGTGTAAGACTCTCTTATATCCACCTTACAGCAAATCGAGTAACAGGTATTGTATCCAGAGGTGGTTCTATCATGGCAAAATGGTGCCTTGCACATCATAAAGAGAATTTCCTCTATACTCATTTTGAGAAAATTTGTGAAATCATGAAAACCTATGATGTAGCTTTCTCTTTAGGCGATGGGCTAAGACCTGGTTCTATTGCTGATGCCAATGATGCCGCACAATTCGCAGAACTGGAAACACTAGGCGAACTCACCAAGATAGCCTGGAAGCATGATGTACAGGTAATGATAGAAGGGCCTGGTCATGTTCCGATGCATTTGATAAAAGAGAATATGGAGAAGCAATTAAAAGAATGTCAGGAAGCTCCTTTCTACACATTAGGCCCTTTGACTACTGATATTGCTCCAGGTTATGACCATATTACTTCTGGTATTGGTGCTGCGATGATTGGCTGGTTTGGTACAGCTATGCTTTGCTACGTCACTCCTAAAGAACACCTTGGTTTACCCAATAAAAAAGATGTAAAAGATGGTGTGATTACATACAAGATAGCTGCTCATGCTGCTGATCTTGCGAAAGGGCACCCAGGCGCACAGATTCGTGATAACGCACTCAGCAAAGCCCGTTTTGAATTTCGCTGGAATGACCAGTTCAATCTTTCACTAGACCCTGATACAGCTAAGGCTTTTCATGATGAGACCTTACCGAAGGATAGTGCAAAAGTAGCGCACTTCTGCTCTATGTGTGGTCCTAAATTCTGCTCTATGAAAATAACACAGGATGTTCGTGAATATGCTGCTCAGAAGGAAATAGAAGAAAATCAGGCATTGGAAGCCGGGATGAAAGAAAAATCTCAGGAATTTGTGGAAAGTGGCGGCGAAATTTATAAATAATTCAAATAATATCTATAACTGACATCCCGTTGAATATTCAATGGGATGTCAGTTTTTATTTAGAGCTTTGCTATAGCTTTTGCCTCCAAATCATCAAAAGCATCCAGATCGTATTCTTCTATAATGAACTCCAATTTTTCTGCATACAATTTATCAACTGAATATCCTGCAAGTTCTAATCCTTTTGCCCAGCGCGCATAATCTGTTCGTTCCAGGTTGGTCAGGTGATTAAACTGTTCTGAAGTCAGATAAAGACTATGATCGCGAAAAGAACGCCATGCGGACTCGTAATTGCGTAAACAAGTTCCATCATATTCATTAGTTTTATCTGTCCACTTATCTCCACATTCCAAATTGAAGTAATTATTGCTTTCATTGGCTATCAGACTAGTTCCAGATTGACTGGCCAGTAGGGATTGAGCAAGTGTAATAGATGCAGGAATATTGTATTTTTCCATTTCGGCAACTCCTACTTTGGCAAAACGTCTGATAAATCCTTTTACTGTCTCATCTGATGCCAGAACCGGATTTTCTACAATTACAGGCACATCAGCATCACTACTAAACATTGATAAAATACCACTTTTTGTAGTGCTTTCAGTTGCGATTAACTCTTCTGAGGTAATCTTAGTCCGACGCTTTTTCTTGCTCTCCGGAATATCATGAAGTAAAGGCTTTACTGTTTTTATTTCTTCTTTTTCTTTATCAGGAGCCTTCATTTGAAAACCAACACTCAAATTTTTACTGGCTACCGCAATAAATACTATTGCTATCAGTGACAGGCTAAACCAATATTTTCTCAGAATTTTTTGGGTTTGCAGTAAATCTATCGGGCTTTTCATTAAATTTTGTTTTAAAATTGTATCAGATATTACAAATATAAAACAAATTGTTTTCAAAATCAAATAAAAAAATGTTTTTAGATGCATATACTTGATTTTTTTCAAATTTCTCATACCTTCCAATTAGATTATTGGCAATGGAGTCTTGCGATCATGGCTCCTATGATATTAGGCATATCAAAAGCAGGTGTGAAGGGTATTTCTATCATTTTTGTTACGCATGATTTTATTATTGACGGCTATTGGCGCTGTATTGATTTTCTTTAGGTAATTCTGATAGTTATTTTACCCTTCATTCAATATTTTTGAATCTTTAAATTCAATGACCATACATATTCTCAATCCTTTTATGTGTTGGTTCTTTTCCTTTACATAACATAATATGTATCAAAAAATGTATATTTGATTGCATTTTACACAGTGTATTCTTATTTCTATTAGAACTACGAACCATATGAAAAAGAAAAAGCAGAAAAAAGCTACCACAAAGGCAATCCCTATATCTAAGCCTTCGATTCAGGAAAGAATCAAGGAGCGGTGGAATAATCCGGTTTTTCGTTTTTTAGGGCTGTCTATCATAGGTATTGCCTTATTTTATCTATTCTATATCAGCTTGTATGAAACTATGCTGGAAGCTCCTATTACCGCCTTTAATGCCTGGCTAAGTAGTGCCGTACTCAACCTGATTGGTTATGGTACGACTGTGCAGGATGCTGCCATTCATGGTACTTTTTCACTTAATGTAAAACGAGGTTGTGATGCTATAGAACCTATTGCGGTAATGGGCGTTATATTACTTGCTTTTCCGATGGCAATTCGTCATAAATTATCAGGTGTACTTGTGGGAATTCTGGTCTTGGCTGCACTTAATATCCTGCGAATTGTTAGTCTTTATCTTATAGGAATTTATGTGCCAAGTATTTTTGAACTAATGCATATGCAGATATGGCAGGTACTTTTTATTCTGGCAGCACTGGTTTTTTCTGCTTTCTGGATACGTAGAGGTTTACAAAAAGCTAATTTACAGAACACTACCAATTAACAATCGCTAAGTCATGACCAATAAAAGTATTATATTATTTGTCGTAAAATGCCTTAGCATTTACATTCTATTAGTTACTATAGCTACCCCTCTATTGAAACTAGAACGTCCCTGCTCTGAAATCGTTTGTGCCACAGGCAATCTATTTTTTCCTAAAACTCAATGGAAACATGTAGTTGATAAAAAAGATGGTAGTAGTAGTGTCCAACTTGCTTTAACGGCACAAATGAATGGCAAGAATGTCAGTCGGGTAGGCACGCTAGACAATATGAAAAATTGGGTTTTAATGCCATTTTTGCTGCTTGTTGCTTTATTACTTGCCTTACCTTTTAATTGGAAGCGAATGTTGACGACTTTTGCCTTAGGTATGCTGGGCATGTGGATATACGTTATTATCCTTCTAAAATGGTCAATCAACTTTGGTCATGCACTGGCTGCCGGTATTTCTCCAGAAGACACTTTATTTGGTGAGGTATTTAATACCAATGTAGGACATCTTACGATCATACCGCTTGTTATCTGGGCAATTGTATCTTTCAGACGATCCGACTGGCAATATTTGACTTCAGGAAAGTGGTTGAATAGTAGGGACAATTCTTAAATTATCCCTACTATTCGTTTTATTAAGTAAGTGCTTGGACAGCATTATCTATAATTTATTAGGTGTCACCAACCAATGGAAGGTCACAATACGTCTGTTTGGGTCATTATTCTTATCGCAGGACTTATTTACATAAGGGCACTCCTCTCCTCTTCCTTGCGAAATAATATCAATACTAATATTACTGGTATTGGAAAACAATTCCTGGTCTCTGCGCAATAACAATTCTCTCATATGACGACTCATTTCATCAGCTCTCAGGCGTGATAATGCTCGGTTCAAATCCTGACGTGAAGGGTTTGATTTTCCGGTGACTGGTTGTAATTCTCGATACAGTGGGCTACTGGAAGATATAGGAGTAGCATCTGCATAGCCTTTAGCCACAATAGTTAATGTCATATCCCTTTCACGATATCGATTGACAAAATCTACAATTGAATTTATGAGTGGTTCAAATGCTGCCTCTACTTTTGGCATATCTGCAGATTTGATTGTAAAAGCGCCTGGCCCGAAGAAGGCAGCAGCTTCAAATTGCTTGAATTTATCTGTTTCCAGTACATCAACAACAAGTTTCAACTGTTCAAGATTACGTTGCTGGGCCACGCTACCTTGATTTCTGATTCTTGTGATCGTCTGATAGGCTGATTCAATGATCTGCGTTTCTATTTCTCCTTGCTCTGGAACCGAATATGCAGTTTTCAATCCTTGTATAGCCTCTTCTTTTTCTTCAATTTCCTTGGTGGTTTCTACCTTAATCTCCTCAACTACATTGGTTACTTTTTCATAAGAGACTGTATCAAGCTTACCTACTGAGAGTTCGGCCGTAGCCTTATTTTCTACTTCCGTTGCTTTGATGATGAGTTGTTCATCCAGCTTTTTACTTTCCTCCAGCTCTTCCAGTAATTTTGGAATAGATTCATTCGGTTTGCTCGTTATGATTTCAATAGCTGATTGTACAGAAGCTTCATAATCTTTGTATGTTCTTCGTCTTTCAGTTTGCACATAAACTTCAAGACTATCCAGCGTCTGCTCTACTCTCCCCATACGCTCGTCTATTTGTGCTACCAATGTGTCATTGTTAGAGTATACCTGACGGAAGCGGCGGTCATTCTCCATTAGTTGTTTAAGTGCATCCAGATAACGGGGAGCATTCAGGTCCTTTTTGGCTGTGCAGGAGCTGAACATCATTAAAATAGTGATGCTACTTATTAGCAGTAGATTAAACTTATTATACATATTTATAGGTTGTTTGATTTATTTATTATCCTTAAACAAACCGGTTCCTTTAATATCTTTTATAGGCGAAGATGAACTGGTCAAAGTAATCTTTTGTACGTTATCATGCACTACTCTGTCACCATCTGTCACTTTCACCCGAAGATTGTATTCTCCTGAATTTTCATAATTAAAAATTACTCGGCGACCTGTTTTTTGGCTCCCTTGAAAATACCAATTATATTTCAAACCACGTTCATAAGATGCTGTACTTGGTCGGAATGATACTTGCCCCTTTTCATAATTAGGTTCTACTCGCACAATTGGGCGTTTATATTTCTTTTCGGTTTTCTTTACGCTTGTTTTCTTTTTGGCTTTTTCTTTGGGCTCCTTCGTTGTTTCAGGTTTCTTTTTTGGTTTAGGCTTATTTTCTGCAATAGGGTTATCTTTAGCAGCACCACGTTTATCTGGTCTTACTGTAATTTGGCGTGTTTGTATATCTACCTGTCCATTGGAATATACTGCAAATTGAATATCTTTTTCTACCGGAACAGATAATTCTTCGTATACATGTACTACTGAATCATCTACCATTCTTTCCAGCCCATCACCAAAATCATAGAAAACGCTATCTGCGAAAGGAGAATCATTATATAAAACTATGGTATTGGGGCTAGGGCGACTCGTTTTAAACTGAGCTTTTCCGCCAGGGAATATGACTTGAATAGTATCTTTAAACATTCGTTCAGGGTTTTTAGTGTTTTCCAATGTGACAAAATACTTACCTGGCTTTTCTGGCTGAAAAGTAAATTTACGCTTATTCTTCTCTTGAATAATCTTACGTCCACTATAATCGTGGACAGTCCATTGCAGGCTTCGTCCGTCTTCTGTATTGCTCATAAAAGAAAACGCACTTCCCAATTCCTGCTTACTATCATGTGCTGCTGTAAAACGAATATCTCTGGGGGTCCCTCCACTATTAGAGCAGCTCATAAAACGTGTGCCGAAAACCAATAGTAGGGCAAGTGGCGCCAGTAATACCGCCCAACGTGGTATACCTTTTTTCTTGGGTACAACTTTAGTTTTATTACGCTCCACAACTTTATCTACCAAATGATTATCAATCACCATCCGATAAGCTTCTTCATCTAATCTTTCTTGTGTAGCCTTATCCGGTGGATAATCGTGTTCATTGAGTTCATTAAGGACAAAATTATCAAAAGACTCCGGTACAGCGCTTAATTTTGTTACTCGGTTTTTGAAACGGTACAATACATCACTAATCGTTCTGAAATACTGCCCCTCTCCTGTACACTTCTTTACAATATCTCGGTAGAAAGCATTTTTCTTGCCTTTTTTTAGCATAGCTTCCAGTACATTTCCGAAAGCACTGATGTCTTTTTCAGGGTTATTGGAAAGGCTATTGTCTTCACTGACCAGGTATATTTGGTTGTTTTTCAACAAAATATGGTCAGCACTAAGTCGGTTATGGAACTGTTTTTCCGTATGTAAAAAATTAAGAAAAGACAGCAACTTATTTGACAACTCCATAGTCTTTCCATCTGTCAGACTATTCTTTTTTAGAAATGCTTCTAATGTCTCTCCTTCAATAAAATTACGATAATAAACTTTCTGCCCATTCACCTCTGCCGATTGGTAAGCCGAAGCAAATCGTGTATCGAAAGCCTTACGGTCTGCGCCGTTTCTCAACACTTTTATAATAACATCTTTGGCATCCGCCCCTACTCCAAACTGTCCTTTAAACGTTTGATAAATAGTATTAGAATCTCCAATAGGCTGTCCGTCAAAACGAAGCATATATCTTATTTGTATTTTTTTTAATTCACTTAAGTACCAGTGTTCTGTAAACTAAGTTCTCAACTTAGTTTATAGAATAACTAGCCCATCATTCCGGCAATAGCTGCTGTTAGAAAACAGGCAATCGTTCCACCAATCAGTGCTTGTATACCAAATTTGGACAGCGTGTCTCTTTGTCCGGGTGCAATGGCTCCAATCCCGCCGATCTGAATTCCGATGGAGGCAAAATTGGCGAAACCACATAAGGCATAAGTGGCTATTAGTATCGATTTTTCACTTAGTATACCTGCTGTTTTCATACTTCCCAGAGAAAGATAAGCTACAAATTCATTCAAAATGGTTTTTTCTCCTAATAACTGACCAACTGAGATAATATCCTGTGAAGGTGTTCCCAATAACCAGGCTATAGGAGCAAATAAATAACCAAAGATCAATTCCAGAGATAGTGCTTTATATCTTCCATCTGTTGCCGCTTCTATGGCTACATTCAAATTTGTACTATCTCCTATAACGTAAAATACCTTATTGAAAAAATAAATAAACGCCATAAATGCTATAAGCATTGCGCCTACATTTACTGCTAATTTCAGTCCATCAGTAGTTCCTCTTGCCAGAGCATCCAGAACGTTGGAACCAGCCTCATCCCTCGGAACGTTCATATTTTGATTGACCTTCTCAGGCTCTGTTTCCGGGAATAATATCTTAGCAGCCACAATAGCAGCAGGCGCAGAAATAATGGAGGCTGTCAACAGATGCATTCCAAAATATTGAAGTTGTTCAGGGTCTGCACCTCCCAGTATTCCCATATAAGCACCAAACACTCCTCCGGCTATTGTTGCCATTCCTCCTGTCATTAGACACAAAACCTCTGAGCGAGTCATCTTTTCAAGATAAGGTTTCACGACTAAAGGGGCTTCTGTCTGACCAATAAATACATTTGCAGCAGCAGCAAGGCTCTCAGCACCAGATAGTTTCATCGTTTTTTTCATCAGCCATGCGAAGCCATATACTATACGTTGTAATATTCCCAAATAGTACAGCAATGAGGACAGAGCAGAAAAGAATATAATTGTTGGTAAAACGAAAAAAGCAAAGCCAAAACCAAAACCTTTTAGGCCTGTTGCTTCTTCAATAGCTCCGCCCGCCGTTTTATCTGCCAGTTTACCGAACATAAACTGTGCGGCTTCCTCCGTACTTTCTATCATTAAGACAAAAAATTTCACGACATAATCAAAGATGGCTCTTATCCAGTCGAAGACAATAAAGTCAATCGGATTAATAAGTATTATGGCTAAAACCAATTGCAAAGCCAATCCTTTAAGTACCAAACCCCAGTCGATTGCTCTTCTGTTTGTACTACACAAATAAGCTATGCCCACTAGTGCCGCAATGCCTAACATTCCTCTAAATATTCCCATCAGCAGTTCCATAATAGATATTGGTTTTTATTGAAGTGTAAATTTAAGGCTTTTTTATAGCTTATCCCTCTTATTTTCTGTTGTATTTGTGAACATGATTTGCTTTGTCTTACATTGGGCTTTATTATGAAAAATTTTGTACAACTCTGAAAGAATGTTTTTTGATCATTTTTTATGTTTTATTTCTGAGTGTATATTCTTGTTTTTTATAATTTTGCAGGCATAAACATAAGCAACTCTTCATGTCGAAACCATATATTATAGGAATCACAGGTGGTAGCGGTTCTGGTAAAACCAGCCTGATCTCGGCCTTAGCAAATCAATTTAGTGAGGGCCAAATATGCATCGTTTCTCAAGATGATTATTATCGTCCAAGAGAAGAACAACTAACGGATCAGCAGGGCATTAAAAACTTTGACCTTCCTCATTCTATTGATGATGAAGCTTTTGCTAATGATCTACAAGTTCTATTGGATGGTAAAACAGTCGGTAGGGAAGAATATACTTTCAATAATGATCTGGCTACACCTAAAATGAAGCTTTTTCATCCTGCTCCAATTATTATTGTTGAAGGATTATTCATTTTCCACTTTGAGGCTGTAAAACGCCTAATTGATCTGAAGATATTTGTACATGCGAGCGATCACTTGAAAATCATTCGCCGGATAAAACGAGATGCAACAGAACGTAATTACCCGCTAGATGATGTATTGTATCGTTATGAGCATCATGTACAGCCTGCTTATCAGCGCTTTATTGAGCCTTATTTAAATGAAATGGATTTGATTGTCAACAATAATGACAATTTTAATCCGGCTTTGGAAGTCTTGAGTGGATTTTTAAAAATGAAATTAACTCTCTAAGATTTGCCAGCTAATCTTCGCACTAAGCCCGTGATAGTCAATACGACCAAACAGGGAATGCCCACCCAAAAAGCTTCACTTTTAATGACACGCCAGCCCCATTCACTAAAAAAACGACTGATACTCATAGGCGAAACCTTAATCACACGCCAACTTTCCGGCATAAAATAACGTGTATTGTCAAATGGAGCAAAAAAGGCTACTCCTTTACCGCCTGTTGTCATAGCATCTAACAGACCATGCGAAGCTGCACAAAGAAACAAATAACTGATAATGAGCAATGAGGTTTTACTGAACCAAGCCGTTTTATAATAAAATATCCTGGTCAGCACGACTGCCATCAGAAAGGAAAAGAGCAAAGAATGAAAAAAGCCCCTATGCCCCAGCACATGCCCGTAATCATAACCTAATTTGAACATCAGTACATCAGCATCCGGTATGACAGCACAAAAGACACCCAAGGCAAACAGCTTGAATAAATGCCTGCGTTTTGGGTAAACTTTACCGATAGTATAAGCAACTAATGCGTGTGTAAATGCTGAAGCCATCGTTATTGTTGTGTTATTGTGCGTTGTGTTATCGTGTTATTATTGGGGCATATTGCATATTAGAATTTTATTGCCCGTCAGTTTTGACTTTTTCTATAAAGAAAATATTTTCATCCCTTTGGTAAATTTTAAGTTACCATCTAATTTAGATTCATCTTCTATTGTCAAAGACGGTCTCTCTTCTCTCAGCGTAGCGGTCTCTCAGTGAGCTTGCAAACGGTCTCGCCTCTCGCAGCGAAGCGGTCTTTTCAATGCAAAATTTTGTAAACCATCTCCCTCATCAATTCTCCTTCTGGTGTACTGTCTCGATCTACTCCTTTAGATTTCAGGTCATATTCTTTGAGAACAGCGATGGCTTTTTCTGTTTTGGGCTTATTGAAGGTTCTCATGGCTTGTTTATAGTCTTTCACAAACCAGGCAGACCGCAAGCCTAATGCCTTTGCTAAAGCATCATCAGAAACATTACGATGAAACTGACAAATATAAACCTTGCTAAAATAATTATACAATGCCCCGATCAATTTAGGTATCGGATTATCTTTTGGATTGGCTGCAAAGTAATTGACAATTCGATTCACTTTTAAGACATCGCCTTTCCCTAATGCATTTTGCAATTCAAATACATTATAATCTTTACTGATTCCAATGTGCTGTTCAATATGGTCAGGATTAATACTTGTCCCTTCAGGAACATTGAGTAGTAATTTGTCCAGTTCATTAGCGATTTTAGATAAATCCGTTCCCAAAAAATCAGCTACTAATCGGCAGGCATCAGGTGAAATCGTATATTTTTTATCTTTCAAATAGCCAGTAATCCAGTCGGGAACCTGATTATCATATAATTTTTTGGATTCAAAGATGACTCCATTTTTCTTAATAGCCTTGGCAAAATTGGTTCGCCCATCCAGCTTTTTATGCTTATGTACAACGAGTAGAAGAGTCGTTGGTGTAGGTTGACTGGCATAAGTTTCCAATTTTACCAAATCCCGCATTTGCTGTGCTTCTTTGAGTATTACGACCTGCCTTTCTGCCATCATAGGATAACGACGAGCTACGTCTACTACTGTTGTAAAATTGGTTTCTTTGCCATATAAAACGGTGAAATTAAAACCTTTCTCCGCATCTGTCAACACTTGTTCTTCTATATATTTTGTAATGACATCAATGAAATACGATTCGGTTCCATGTAGCAGATACATGGGGGCATATTCTTTTTTCCGTAAGGCTGATATGAGTTCTTTGTGTGTCATATTTTCGTGTTGAGGTGTTATTGTGTTATTGTGTTATTGTGTTATTGTGTTATAGAACCTGCAAGCCGATAACACTATAACACATTCGCACAATAACACATCCTATTTTTCATCAAAACTGACGACTACTTTCTCCGTCCGGGGGTGCGACTGACAAGTTAGCACAAATCCGGCTTCTACTTCATCTGGTTCCAATGCATAATTAATATCCATTTCTACTTTGCCTTCCAAAATTTTTGCTCTGCAAGTACAACAAACACCACCTTTACAGGCAAATGGCAAATCAGCCCCTTGCTTTAAAGCAGCATCCAGAATATTATCGCCATGTGAATTTAAGGGGAAGTCTATGGCGTCGCCATCCAATATCACAGTGATAATGCTATCTGTTTTATCGGCTTCATCTATCGTTTCTACTGGTTTTTGCAAGGGCTTTTTCGTGGTATTAGTCGTGAATAGCTCAAAACGGATAGATTTTTGCTCTACTCCCATCTCTTCTAATGCATCTTTGACCTGAAAGATCATTTCCTCGGGCCCGCATAGAAGATATTCATCTACCTCGCTGGCATCAAAAAACACCTTGCCAAACGAGAGGCATTTCTCTCCATTTATACGACCATTAAATAAGGGACTTCCCAACGTTTCTCTGCTCAACACATGGTGTACACCAAGGCGATTTAAATAAACATTTTTAAGCGCTTCAATCTCTTCACGAAAGATAATGGAATCAAAATTTTTGTTGCCATAAAACAGCGTGAAAGTACTTTCTGGCTCTTCATCCAAAATAGTTTTCATGATAGACATAATCGGAGTGATTCCACTACCTGCTGCAAAAGCAACATATTGCTTGTCATGTTTCTTATCAACATCCACGCAAAACTTGCCCATCGGGGTCATCACGTCTAATTCATCTCCTGAACGGAGTTTTTGATTGGCATAGCTTGAAAAACGACCGTCTTTAACCAGTTTTACTGCAACTCTTAAATCTTCTTCATTCGGACTCGTACAAATAGAATAAGACCGACGTACATCTTCCCCTTTGATATCTTTTCTCAGGGTCAGATATTGTCCTGGTTCATAACTGAATTCTTCCCTAAGCCCTGCTGGCACTTCAAATGCAATAGAAACGCTTTCCGGCGTTTCCCTCCTGACTTCTCTGACTTTTAACGTATGAAATTTTGGCATCTCAGTTTAATTATTTTCGGAGTACGAAGATAGGGCAATAAGTAAGGATAAAAAAATGACCAGAATTATATTTGTCGTCTTATTTTTGCAATATGCCCCAACGATAACACGACACACGATAATACATTAACACAACAAAGACATGATAGGAATTACATTATCTGGAGGAGGCGCAAGAGGGATGGCGCACATTGGCGTATTAAAGGCATTAGAAGAACATGCAATTTTTCCTGAGTATATCTCTGGTGCAAGTGCGGGTTCTATTATTGCTGCATTATATGCTTCAGGGAAGACCCCCACACAAATGCTGGAAATAGCTAAAGAACAAAGCCTTTTGAAAGCAATTCGTCCGGGCATACCAGGCACAGGTTTGACCAATTTGAATTATCTGCGTAAGATTTTGGAAAAAAATATCAGGTATAATTCTTTTGAACGATTGAAAAAAAAGCTATTCATTTGTGTCTCTAATATCAATAGTGGAGAATATGAGATCATTACCCATGGCAATCTCTTTGATGCCGTAGTCGCTTCTTCTTCTATTCCTATCGTTTTTGAGCCTGTAGATATGAATGGGAGCCGTTATGTAGATGGTGGTTTGTTAAACAATCTTCCTGTAGAGCCTATTAAAGAAAACTGTGATCTCGTTATTGGTGTTAATGTAATGCCAAGAGGTTTTGTTCCGGTTGAAAATGTAAACAGTCTGCTGGAAATTGGTATGCGAACTTTCGATCTGGTGATCTGGTCGAATGTAAAATCAAGACTGGAACAATGTGATTTTCTCATAGAACCCAAAGGCGTTTTTGAACATGGTGTTTTTGACTTCGGAAGTGCAGAGGAGATTGCGGATTTAGGCTATGCAGAAGCTCGAAAGGTTATTCCTGAAATTTTGGATAAGATTCTTTAGAGACCGCCCTTCGGGCTGAGAGAAGTGAGACCGTTCGCAAGCTCACTGAGAGACCGCTGCGCTGTGAGAAAGGAGAACGTATCGCAAGCGATACTGAGGGCGTGAAATACGATCTTGGGCGGGGGAGGATATTCAATTACAATAAAGAGTACATCAACACAAAAATAATGCTCGAACTCAATTATAAAGAATTTGGTCAAGGTGAACCAATCATCATTTTACATGGCTTATTTGGTACGCTGGATAACTGGCAGACCATTGCTAAAAAGCTAGCAGAAGAATACACTGTTTTCATCATAGACCAACGGAATCATGGACGTTCCCCACATCATAAGGACTTGAACTATCCTGTCATGGCGGAAGATTTGAAAAACTTCATGGAATCAAATTGGATCTACGAGGCAAGGATCATCGGACATTCTATGGGCGGTAAGACAGCTATGCAATTCGCACTGAATTATCCCGATATGGTAGAAAAATTAGTGGTTGTTGATATTGGCCCTAATGAAAACCCTGCTGGACATCAGACTATTTTTGAAGCTTTATTTTCTTTGGATCTAGAGCGTACTGAATCACGCAAAGAAGCAGAGCAGCAATTGGGGAAATTGATAGATGATATAGCCGTTAGGCAATTTTTATTAAAAAATTTAAGTCGTGACAAAGAAACCGGACATTATAAATGGAAGATGAACCTGTCTGCTATTCATGAGAATTACGCTAATATTCTGGCTGCGGTGAAAGGTGATGATGTTTGTGATCGTGATGCATTGTTTGTCAAGGGCGGTAAATCGGATTATCTGGAAGATTCAGACCTACAAGATATTCAAGCTTTATTTCCTGCTGCTAAGATGCAGACAATTGCCGAATCGGGTCATTGGGTGCATGCAGAAGCACCTGTACAGTTTTTAGCCCTGTTGCGGAAATTTCTACAATCATGATTTTTTCCAACCATGCAGGTTTTGCTCAACAAATGTTTTAGGATAATCTTCTACACCCGGGAAACCTAGCTTAATGTCTCTCCCATCATGTGGAATATGTGCCGTACCGAAGATATAATCCCAAATTGCCAATGTCAATCCGAAATTGATACCATAACGACGATCTTCCGGCAGATTATAGGCGTGATGCCAAATATGCATTTCAGGGCTGTTGAAAATAATTTTCATAAATGGTCCAACTAATAGGGCAACTAAAGCTGATACACTCAACAATACCCCTAAACCTTCTAATATCTCTAATTGCATTTGTATCCAGATAAATAAACCGATCAAGGCACCTAAAAATGCCCCCGAAACTCTCCCACTGACCGTAATATTGGAATGATTATAATGCCCTACCAATGTTGTAAAGAAATATACCACAAAGAAATCGTCTATACCAAAACCGATCATTGCCAGTGGAATGTATTGGATAGCACCATAAACAATATTTTCCATCCAATGATAACGCAGGTGTGCCGCAAAGCCCATTTGTTCTACAGAGTGATGTACTTTATGAAATTCCCAGAGAAAATTAAACCGATGCAGCAGACGATGTGTCCACCATTGTATAAAATCACGAATAACAAATAGAACCAGCAATTGTATCCAAACTGCCCAGCTAGCTATCTTTATTGCAACCAGATTAGTAATGCCCAATAAACCAAGAAAGTCTTTAAAGAGATTAACAAATACCTCAGAAGCTGCATTGTAAATAATCAATGAAAACAGGAAAAAATTGAAAAACATATAGAAGAAGTCCAACCAGAAATCTTTTCTGAAGCGTGGCTGACCTGCTCTCCAGGGACGCAGTATTTCCAGTCCAAAAAAGAAGGCCGATACCCCAAGTAGCATATAGAAATAATTATTCCAACCGGGTTGTATGATCTGTTGCCAAAGATACGAGGCATAACCAGTATAGCTGTTCAGTATGATATCCAGGTATTTATCCATATTACTATGATTTCTTCAACTTTACACTCAACCAGGGATACTCAAAGCTATGCCCCTCAAGGGTCAGAAAATTAGCAAAGCGAGGTAAAATAACACTTTTACGTTGCCCGTTCAGGTCGATCACTATTTCATCGCCGAATTTATTGACCTCAAAATCATCTTCTTTTATAAAAGGTAATCTAAGCTTTATAATGTAGTTGTTTTTACCTTCTTCTATCTGAATCGGACTTTCAGCATGAAATATAAGTGCGGGGTCTTCTTCTCCATAAATGGCTTCCCCAATTTTTTCCAGCAATTTTAAGCCAAAAACTTCATGTCCCTGATGATATACTTTAAAGATAGGTAATGGCGCAAAAGTCTCCTCTATCTCTTCCAGATATTTTGCCTGAGATGTCAGGTATTTTGCAAAAAGAGTTCCTCCTGCCTCTTCTGGCAAAATTCGGTTCACCACTACCCCATCAACATTGTATCCATATAACTGAAGGTATGTGTAAGCTCGCTTGGCTTCCTGAATCACCATGCGCTCCGGATTTGCAACGATACGAATGGAGCAGACTTCAGGATTAAGCATAACTTCCTGAATACTTTGTAGCTTATCGAACAAATTCTCCAACTCTTCATAGCCTTTATCTAAGGGTACACCAGTGGTTCTACGAACTAACTTTCCAACAGATTTGACTGCCAGTCTCTGTCCGGGAAAGGCTTTTGTCAGCCATGATTTGGTAACTTGTGGTAAAGTAAGCAGTGTAAGTGTTTCGCCTGTAGGCGCACTATCTATGATAATCAGATCGTAATTTTTCTCCCTGTAATACTTTTCAATCCATAAAAATGCCGCTGCTTCTTCCATGCCTGGCAAAACAGACAATTCCTCTGCCACTACATTTTCTACTCCACGCCATTTGAATATGGTTAACATCATTTGACGCATGCTACTCCAATGTTTTTTCATAGAATAGTAAGCATCAAACTCCTGCCCCCAGAGGTTTTCTCTGATTTCTATGGGTTCAGGTGATAATTCCATATCCAATGCATCAGATAGACTATGCGCCGGATCAGTTGATATAACCAGGGTTTTATAACCTTGTTTGGCTGCCTGCAGGGCTGTTGCTGCCGCTGTTGTGGTTTTTCCTACGCCGCCTTTTCCTGTAAATAGTATAATTCGCATTATAGTAAAACTGATTTTGGAGCCTGTTTGTTTTTCAACTTTAAAGTTATTTAATACATTGTGCAAACAATTTATTATCATGAGAAAAATAAGCATTACGCTACTAATGGCTATTAGTATCTTCACACAACTATCTGCACAGGGATTATACGATTTGCGTTTAGTCAATGTTCAGGAAGCAGACTGTGAAAATGATGTTTTTTACATTGATATTCAGATTAAAGCTGCTAGTCCTTCAGATACGTTTAGGCTCAGTGCCGCCAATTATCGCTTCAATTTTGATACGCAAATAATAAATAACCCAAGACTCGAAACAGAATTAGCTAACTCGGGTTTGGAAATATATCCAGATAACTCTTATAGTCTGTATAGCCCTCATAGTATAAATACATCTATTGGTATTCTCTCTTACAATTATCTTCTTGAAGATGGAGTAGGACATCTGGTCAGCAATGACTGGTTGTCTATAGGTAGAATAGCTTTCGACATAGTGAATAATGCTGGTTGTGCTACTCTGATTTGGAACAATCAAAGCCAACATCCGAATACTTTTGTAAGTGCAATTCACCATGATGGAAGCACCTATGAAGTAGATGGGAACAATTATATTAATTCATCAGTCTGTATCAATATAATTTGTCCTATTTGCCCTGCAAGTCTTACTTTTTCAGGTGTTATCCCTAATGGTTCATATCTGGCAAGCCAAACTATAGAAGTTGATGGTACGATGCAAAATAATGGTAACCTCTCATTGAAAGCGGGTCAACTCATTATATTAGAAAAGGGATTTTCAGTCGAGCCATTAGCTATTTTTTCGGCTGAAATTGAAGGTTGTGGAATAAATGGAGCGCATAATTAGCTAAGAGATTCTAATTTTCTCAATGGTTAACTACTCAACCGCCTCTTCTCGTTTCCTTAAAATTCCGGTAAAGCCAAAGACACTTCCACATACACCACCTAAAATATGGGCAAACTCAGAGACATTATTTGATTCCATACTGAGGAATATTTCTTTACCGATAAACAGAAGAGCTACTAAGATAAAGCTGACAGGTATTTCTCCGTTTTTTACATTGGCAAAGGAAACCAATACAATCAACATAAACACAATGCCACTGGCGCCCCACAATCCTGTATCAAACATATAAATATTGATGATGGCTGTAATTAAAGCGGTCAGTAATATCATGATAAGCATATTCATACTACCATACTTTTCCTCCATGATAGGGCCAAGTAGCAAGATAAATGTCAGATTACCCAGCAGGTGATCTATACTGGCATGCCCTAATACATATGTAAATAAGGTCGTTATTTGTATGGGATTACTAAAATCCAGATGAGGACTCAAAGAGATCAAACCATTAAAAGCTTCACCTGATGATTGATTAAAAAAGAAAATTGCAGCAGCCAGGATTGAAAAGGTAAGAATGACCGGTGCATTATAACGAATTCCAAATGCCATATCTTATAAAATCTAGTGATGAATATTATTACTGCAATATAGTGGCTTTTCCTGCGAATTCACATTTTTATTCGAGCAATAGGATATATTTAACGACTACTTTCCGTTTCATTCGACATTAATGTAACGAGTGTAAGGTAACCAAGTATCAGAAAAATGGAAAAAACAAGTGTCATACCAATGGCTCTTGGTGTAAACATCGTTGCAAAAATATCTTGTATCAAAACAAAGGGCTGTGTTACAATATCCCAAGTGTTCCATCGCTGATAACGTCCAAGAAAAATCCCATAACTGGCTCCTATGATAGCACTTACGATAAAAATCCAGTTTAAAAATGGGTGTATCACTTTGTTGAGGTATTTCTGAACTTTGTACAAAGAAAAATACCCCAGCATTAAACCAGTCCAGGCAAAAGACAAAAGCATGATCGTGTCAAACCAAAAAGGCACGTTATTTTGTGGCAACAGATATTTAAGGTCAGTTATCATATAAGGCGCATTTGGAAAGAAAGCCAGCCACATGACAAGAATTATAATGGCTTTGGCACTCAATTTATGTACAGTTTGCTTATCAGTCTGCCATTCCAGCCACAAGATCAACCAGAATGGTATCCAGCCCAAAAAAAGATTCCATATCATAAAAACCCGACCAATACTACCTGTCATCTGGATTCTTGCGATCAACATCGCTAAACAAAATAAAGTAGATAACCAAAGCAAAAAATTGACCTTGAACTCCTTTGAATTTAGCTGATCTTTTCTATTAAAAAAGGCACTTATCAGACCTAAAAAAATGGTCAGTCCCATAGCAATAATTAATATGGTGGTGTATTGAGGATTAGCTCTTAGGAAATTGGCAATTGTGGTAAGCATAGTTTTATTTTTAAAAAGTACTTTTTTTTACAAAGTAACTATTAAAAACGTGTATATGCAAATGTTTTCGCTTTAAAAAAATGTTAACTAGCGTAAAATATTAAGAGATTCCCAAAACAAAGACGGATGGGTCGAACTTGACATTAGTTTTGAAATTGTGGTAATCCAGCATCAGGAAATCTCCATTAGACTGTGTAACAGTGATCTTCAATATCTGAAAATTACGCTTATCTACGAAGAGATTAATGCGCGGGGAGGTCTGACTGCCATGGTTTTTCTCTTTAGAAGTGAATTCCATTTTAAGGAAAGTATGATCGCCCAGGTTCAATTCTCCAATAATGGAATAATTGAACTGTTTTTCCCAGTTTTTGAGTGTTTTTGAGGGATATAAAAAATTAGTTTCTTCAGGATTACTTTCTCTGTTAAAAATTTCTTTGGTTGCTTTATCGTAGAACCAGACTTTCTTGCCATCATATACAACGTCTCTTCCTGGCATTTCGAGGCGGTATTTTCGCCCTTCACGGAAGCCACTAATTGTATCTATTTTTGTTGTATTCCGAAACCTGTTTGTGAGTACCATGTCTACCTCCATAGATTTGATCTCATCATAATGCTGACAGATACTGTCTAAAACAGCTTTTGCTTTGGGGTCTTTAGGTCCTGGAATAATTTTAGCCACAGGAGATACGTGTGCCACAGCCGTTTGAATAGTTAATGGCAGCAAGATCGTTAATAACAGTAAGGTCTTCAGATACTTCATTTTGCTCTTGGGTTAGGTTGTGTTAAACATAGTTTTATAAAAAAGGATTTATCCATACAAGATACATAAGAAATAGTAAAAAATCCATTATTTTCTTCATAAGGATATACGTTTTTCATTTTCATAATGTGTCAACTTGTGCCACATTATGTATAAGTTAACGTATAAAAACCTAATTCCGTTGCATATAAGACACAAAAAAGCGGCTTGTACCTTATACAAACCGCCTGTTTATCGCTTTGGATGAAAATTTTAACGTTTTAGTCTATCCTTAAATCTTCAACATGAATGCCAGGAAAATTATCTGGATTGAAGTTAAATAAGGTATTACTTAGTTTTGGATTTTCCAGTAAATTGGAGAACTCAAAAATATAGCGATCGCCAAAACGTGTAAATACGATTACCTTCAACAACTCTTTTGTTTCTTTATCTATTGTAACACGCAATTTCGTAATTTCTTCATGCGACTCGCGTGGTTTTACTTCTATTTTATGGACAGTCTTTCCACCTTCCTGAACGTCTTCCAGTTTGTTACCGACCATATTTTCACGGTATACATTCAACATTTTAGCTGGTGATAAAAAATCATCGCCTTCTGGATTAGGGTTATTTATCTGAACCTCTTTATTTTCTTTTAAATGAAACCAGACCGTATTACCATTTGAAATTACATCCTGATCGGTCAGTTCCATTCTGTACTGCTCACCCTTTAGATACATTTTTCCTTTTTGCTCACTTTCCATTTCCCCTTTAATGATTAAGGTGAAGTCAAGCTGCATAGTTTCAAGACTATTGTATTTTTCATGAACAGCATCCAGAATTTCTGTTGCTGCCGGATCAGAAGCTTCTCTGGCTTTTGCTTTCTCTATCATATTAGGATTGACCTGAGCAGACAGGCTCAGTCCTATGATTAACATGAATATAGTGGTGGTTAATACTTTCATAATTCTTATTGTTTGGAAATGCCTTCTCTGGCAATTGTTTACTTTTACTTTGTATACAAAAGTCAAATCGTGTGCCAAATGTTTTAATTGGAAAGAATTTATTTTAAAATTTGCTTACGTCTTTATCCCAAGTTGCTTTAAATATTTGTCTAGCTCCATTTCGTCATAGATCAAAACTTCACGAGCTTTACTCCCTTCACTTGGACCTACAATGCCAAGCGATTCCATTTGATCCATGATACGCCCGGCACGGTTATAGCCTAGCTTTAGACGGCGTTGTAGCATAGATGTTGAGCCTAGTTGATTTTGTACAATGGTGCGGGCTGCATCAACGAACACGGCATCCAGATCTTCAATTTTTACGCCACTGGCTCCATCTCCCAACTCAGCACCGAACTCAGGCAAATAGAAAGGTTCTGGATAGCCTTGTTGTCCTGAAATATAGTCTACAATT
Organism: Saprospiraceae bacterium; assembly: GCA_020627965.1. GTDB lineage: Bacteria > Bacteroidota > Bacteroidia > Chitinophagales > Saprospiraceae > JAHDEO01. The sequence continues at coordinate 69,693 of JAHDFX010000002.1, forward strand.
TCTTCTACTTCGGGTGTATCTACGAAAGCACATTGCAGACGCACCATTTTACCATCTACAGAGAGTAACATATCACCTCGTCCGATGAGTTGCTCTGCTCCTCCCCCATCAAGAATGGTTCTGGAATCAATTTTTGAAGTTACTTTATAAGCAATACGTGCAGGGAAATTCGCTTTAATTACACCCGTTATGATATTAACAGACGGACGCTGAGTAGCAATAATCAGGTGAATACCTACCGCACGGGCAAGCTGCGCCAGGCGTCCAATAGGTAATTCAACTTCCTTACCCGCCGTCATAATTAAATCGGCAAACTCATCAATAACCAATACAATAAAAGGTAAAAAGCGGTGTCCGTTATTTGGATTCAGACGACGACGAACAAATTTATCATTATACTCCCTAATATTTCTGGCACCGCCTTTTTTCAATAGGTCATAACGTTCATCCATCTCCATACAAAGCGAGTTAAGCGTACTGACCACCTTTGTTGTATCTGTGACGATAGCCTCTTCTTCACCTGGTAAAAAGCCCAGAAAATGTTTTTCCAGTCTGTTGTATAATGAAAGCTCCACTTTCTTAGGGTCAACTAAGATCAATTTCAATTGCGATGGATGTTTTTTATACAACAAAGACATCAGAATGGTATTAATACCTACTGATTTACCTTGTCCGGTAGCTCCTGCCATCAGGAGGTGGGGCATTTTAGCCAAATCAGCTACAAAAACTTCATTGGTAATCGTTTTACCTAGGGCGATAGGCAAATCCATTTTTGCCCGCTTATATTTCTCAGATGCCAGCACCTCTTTTAGCGACACCATTTGTTTATTTTTATTCGGTACTTCAATACCAATTGTACCTTTGCCAGGAATAGGCGCAATGATACGAATGCCCAATGCTGCCAGGCTCAAAGCAATGTCGTCTTCCAGGTTTTTGATCTTTGAAATACGAACACCCGGAGCGGGTACAATTTCGTAGAGGGTCACCGTAGGGCCAATGGTGGCTTTGATCTTTATGATTTCAATTTTATAATTCAGTAAAGTTTCAATGATCTGGTCTTTGTTGCGTTCCAGCTCGGCTCGGTCTACCTCTATCTTCTGGTCATCATAACTCCTTAACAATGCGAGTACAGGCGTTTCATATGCTGGTAGATCTAAGGTTGGATCGTAAGGTTCAGAATGATCGATATTATCTTTTTCAACATGTAGCTCTTTGGCATCCTGAAAAGCTGGAGGCACTACGCCATCCTTAGCTTCTACTGTTTCTCCAGGCGTAGGAGTAGCTATTTCCAGTTCTGCTCCTTCCACTAAAGACTTAGGCTTTGTTCTTCCTTCTTTTTCGGGCAGATTGAAAGCCAATTGCCCCTGTTTGATCTCTTCTTGTTCTGCTGTATCAGCAGCTTTTGCGATAGCTGGTCTTTCTTCTTTCTTAGAGGAAGGGCGCAGTGGTTCCAGATTCTCTTTTTCTTCCTCAACTGCCGGGCGTGGTTTGGGCTTAGTGCTGCCGCCCAGATTTATACCCGTTTGTTTTTTAAGATTATATGCAAAACGCTCCCAGGTCATTTCGTTGAAATTAGGGTTGAACATCCAAACGCCAACTGCTCCCATTGTAAATAATAAAAACAAGACCATGCCGACTGGTCCCAGAAAAGTACCCAGCCAATTACTCAATGCCTCTCCGAAAGCTCCTCCCCAGGGGAATTGGGATTTTGCCAGTATTCCTGGTTCTACAAGTAAGAAAGCCAACAATAAAGATGACCACAGCAGAATAATGAAAGAATAACGATATACTTTATAGAACCGACGCAAAGGCCGACGAAGTATCATGCTGATTCCCGTTATGAAAAACAGAAAAACAAAAATAAAAGATGGCAAACCAAACCACATGTAAAAGAATTGGTGCGAGACAATAGCGCCCAGGCTACCCAGCCAGTTAGCTATTTCTACATTCAGATTCAGTACGATGCCCCAAGATTGATTGATCACTTCATTCTGATCGATATGCCAGGTAAAAAGATAAGAAGTGAAGGCTATAAATAAATACAGTGAAGTGAGCAAAGACAACAAACCTAAGATTTTATATATTCTTTCATCTTTGGCATCCCATTTAAAGGATAGCTGCTGTCTGAGCGTCTTTTTTTTCTTCTTTCTGGTTGTCGTACGTTTTTTGGTTTGTGCCATTTATTTAATTACGAATTACGAATGTTTTAATTACAAATTTTCTTCAAAAACTCTTGTTCTGTATATCAAATTCTTCATTGATTAAATCAGAAGCCGTATCAATCTGTTCTGCTTTTATCATATTCATATCATCATCCATGATATAAGTAGCTACTCCATTTTCCAACTTGTATGCTGCGGTATGTTTAGCGTCCAGCCAAATCAATTCAGGAACAATTTTTCCGACCTGTCCGTTTTTCTGCTGACCTATTTTATTGGCATACAATAAATTATTTACTGATGATAGTATATATGGGCTGTGCGTCGTAATCATGACTTGATTATCTGTAGTATTGAACAACAGTGCCACCAGTTCCATGATATTCTTCTGTGCTTCGGGATATAAATGGGCTTCGGGTTCTTCTATCACTAGAAAGACTTTTTCCTCAGATAATATCTGTAGATAAACTAGCAGTAGTATCCAAAGTGACTCCTGCTGTCCAGATGATGTGTATGGTAATTCCACAAATTTATTTGCTCCTATGTGCAGGCGTTCACCTTTTATATCATCGTAAACATAATCGCCTTTAAGTATAGAGCGCATAAGGTACTGAATCAGTTTGTATTTATCAGAATCCGATTTATTTTCTTCCTTACCTAAAAATTGTCGGTGATATAGATCAACTTTTTTTCTTGTAGAATTAATTAGTTCTACGAATTTTTTCATTAAGTCATCTAGATCATTTACATAAATTTGCTTTTGATTAGACAGAGTTGTCAGCAGGCTCCTTCCTGCCGGAATAAATAATGTTGCTCGATCATCATTGAGCAAGGCATTTATTTTACTAGTAACTTCAGTGATTAAGATTTCTCTACTTACCGTATTTCTCAATCTAATTTCTTCTGTTTCAAAAGGGGCTTTTACTTGTTGATCCTTGATATAATTTTCTACTGAATTAGATACCTCTAATAATTGCTCCTTAAACCCACTACTCATAAGGATTTCTTCATATAACCTTCCAGCATTAAAATTAATTTCGAGATAGATGTTTTCCGTGTAGGAAAACCTTAGTAACGTACCTTTTTCATGGTAATTTATTCCCCAATAATTTTGAAATTTTTCCTTTAAAATAACTACAAATTGGTTATCTGGTTCTCGCTCTTTTTTTCCTGTTACGATAATTTTTAAAAAGTACTTCAACAAATCCTCCTTTAAAGACTTGAAGAAATACACTGCCTTAGCAATCGTACTCTTACCAGAAGCCTGGGGACCAATAAAGGCCATGAAGTCCTTGAGTTCCATGTCAAGGTCTTTAATTGAACCAAAATTTCTGATAATCAGACGTTGCATAAATAAAAATTTTGCGAAAGCAAAAATAACCAATTAACCCAATTAACTTAATACCCCAATCACTAAATCACTTCTCAATTCCCTCAATAAGTCCTTCCTGTACTGCCTCTTCCTTTACACCATGCAGTTGCACTACGTCTTTAGATGTTTTGCGTAGGCGCATATTCAGGAATTCTACTAATAATGAGAAAGCAATCGCAAAATATAGATAACCTTTAGGTACTGTGCCTTCTATCAAATGCGCCATATGTGCGCCTTCAGCGATTAGCATGAAACCGATCAGAATAAGGAAAGAAAGTCCTAGCATTTGTATAGTTGGATGGCGATTCACAAAGCGCCCGACTGGTACTGCGAAAAGCATCATGATAATTACGGAAAGAACCACAGCAATAATCATAATTGGCAATGCTCCCTCAACGCCTGTTGTCATACCTATTGCCGTCAGAATAGAATCGAATGAGAAAACAATATTAATCAGACAAATTTGCATAATCACATTTGACAATGCATTACTCTTTTTATTCTTTTCATTCTGTGCTTCCGGGCTTTCACCTTCTAGTTTGTGGTGAATTTCGGATACACTTTTATACAATAAAAATAATCCTCCAGCAAACAGAATCAAACTTTGCCCTGTAGGATTAACGCCTTCTATTCCGAAAATATTCAAATCATTAGGTAAGAGACCTTTATTCAGTTTGGTTAAAGCACTAATGCCAAATAACAATAATACCCTGAAGACCATAGCTAGTACAAGTCCAATATTGGTCGCTTTTTTCTGTTGGTCATCCGGCAATCGGCTGGAAGCAATAGAAATAAAGATAATGTTGTCAATTCCTAATACAATTTCCAGAAAAGTCAGCGTTAGCAAGCTCATCCACGCTTCGGGAGAGGTCAACAACGTTGTCAGCATTTCCATATTTCAAATATTATGTTTTATTACAAAATGTATAGAAAAAGCAAATTTAATAAAACTATTTGTTTCTCTATCAATTTTTCGACGAGTTTAGGTTGATTGCATCAAAACAAAAATACGTATTTAACCACAGATGCTTAATTGAGTATATTTCAGGTATAGAATTCGTCTATTTTCTCAATACTCCACAGTCAATTACTAAACTAGCAGGCTTCCTTTACCAATAGCTTTCAAGCGTTTGACAGCCTCAGTTGGGTCATCAGCTTTGAAAACACTACTCCCTGCTACGAGTACATTGGCACCGGCTTTAAGTAAGGCTTCTGCATTTTGCAAACCTACTCCACCATCTATTTCTATGAGCTTATTCAGGTTGCGGATAGCCATTTTTTCTTTGAGTTGCTCAACTTTATTGATGGTTCTATAAATAAATTTTTGTCCGCCAAAACCTGGATTGACTGACATCAGCAATACCATGTCCAGATCTTCCAGAATATCATCTAATACAGAAACGGGTGTCCCTGGATTGATGGCTACACCAGCCTTTGCCCCAGTCTCTTTTATCTGTGCAATAGTACGATGAATATGCGGACAGGCTTCATAATGTACGGTTATTACATCTGCACCTGCATCTCTGAATTGCTCTATGTATTTCTCTGGCTCAAGTATCATCAGATGGACGTCTAATGGCTTTTTGGCAATGCTTTTTATCTGTTTGATAATGAACATGCCAAAAGAAATATTCGGCACAAATCGTCCATCCATAACATCCAGATGAAACCAGTCTGCTTCGGAAGTATTGACCAATTCCACAGCATCTGCCAGATGGGTAAAATCAGCCGCTAAAAGTGAGGGCGCGATAAGGTGGTTCATGGTTGATGTGTTATTGTGTTATTGTGTTATTGTGTTATTGTGTTATTGTGTTGTTGTGTTGTTGTGTTGTTGTGTTATTGTGTTGTTGTGTTATTGTGTTGTTGTTATTGTCTATAACACGATAACACACTCGCACGATAACACGATTTTACAATGTGTCTATTTCTATAACACGATAACACACTCGCACGATAACACGATTTACAATAACACGATAACACACTCGCACGATAACACGATTTACAATGTTCTTTTAGTTTCTTTGAATATAACGCCATAGTCTTCCAATTCTTCCAGTACTGGATCATAGACTTCCTTCATGACGGGGATATTGACACCAGTAGCGGTTATTTTTTCTTGCATGATTAGCTTTACAAAGATACCTAAGGGTAGTCCAACCAATTTCGACATGGCTGTATCTATGGAGTTTTCACCTTTGAGCACCATTGTCGAGATCAATAGCTCTTTCTTCTTTTTATGTGTATACTCAAACTCATGTTGCATGATGATCATGTCTTTATCATCCGGCTCGAGTGTCCATTTTTGTTGCAGACGGTGTTGTAAAATTTGAGCAGGAGTAGCTTTATTGAGTCCTATTTGTTCTTTTTCAAATAAGCCTAGCCACTCCAGTTTTTTCATCACATCAGAACGCTGTGCGATTTTCAGCATTTTGGCGAGCTTGGCTTTTAGTGTATCTCCAGGTAAATTGCGAGAAACATAGCCCTCTAATAGCTCATAATACGTCAGGCTTTTAGAATCTACAATTGGATAAGTATCATCAGTGAGTCCAATTTGCACTAAAGCATTCCAGGCTTTACAATAACCTTTATGGCGTAAAGTAGCTCTCAACAAACTAGGGATCTCAGCAATATCATAAGTTTCTCTATACAATAAAGAACTACGATTTGGATAAGCCTCATACTCTCCCATGCCCGGAATATCTACTACATCATGTTCTGCAAATAAGCGATGATAGGGAATGTGTTTGTATTGATTATTTTCTATATACTGAGCCGTCCCTTGTCCTGCCAATACGACATTTCTAGGATTCCAGGTAAACTTATAATGCCAGGGGTTATCATCGCTTTCGGGCGCAATAAGTCCACCAGCATAAGAACGAAAAGCTGTAATCTCAACTCCCTTGTCTCTCAATTCATCAATCTTCTGCATGGCTGACATATGGTCGATACCTGGATCTAAGCCCATTTCCCCCATAAAGATCAACTCTGCGTCTTTTACCTGATCGCCTAGGCGATAAAGATCACGAGAAATATAGGAAGCAGTGACCAGGTGTTTTTTGTATTTAATACAATCTTTGGCCACTTTAATATGTAAATGTGCAGGCAACAATGATACAACGACGTCATTTCTTTCAATAATTTCTCGCCGATCATTAGGTTTGGTTACGTCAAGCCAGGTGCCACGCCCATGACTATGCCCACCTACTTTTTGTTCTGCTGCCTGCGGATTGGCATCAGCTACCGTAACAAACCAGTTATTTTCCCTGGCTGCTTCCAAAGCATATTTGATCAATGCTGTTGCAGATCTTCCTGCCCCTATAATTAGAATGTTTTTCAATGTAAATCAGGTTTAATCCTTAGAATTTATCTTTTTACTATCTTTATGCCCCTTTTTTGCGTCACAAGTTGCATAAGCATTAGTGAGCAGCAAATTTAAAATAATATACGGCAACGTCGTAAATAATATGAAGATACTTAAACTCGATGCCCATATAGAAGTATACAGGCAAATAGACGAATTACCCAAAACTGACCAAATTTTGCTAGAAAAAGCCAGGCAATCTTTGAAAGATGCTTATGCGCCTTATTCAAAATTTCAGGTCGGTGCAGCATTAAGATTAAATAATGGGAAGACCATTATTGGCAGCAATCAGGAAAATGCTGCTTTTCCTTTAACTTTATGTGCTGAGCGAGTTGCTATATTTGCAGCAGCAGCCCAATATCCTCATGCAGCTATTGATTCCATTGCTATTACAGCCAAAAGTGCCGGACAAATTTTAGACCGACCTATTACTCCCTGTGGCTCTTGCAGACAGGTTATTTACGAAAGTGAATTTAGATTTGAACAGCCTATACGTGATGCAAGGTGAAGCTGGCGATATTATTGAAATCTATAAAAGATATTTTGCCATTGACCTTCAACGCACATTTTCTTTGACAATACTCCGTATTATTTTTTTGCTTTTATCTGTACTATTCAGGCTGATATAGATTTTTAATCAGATACCGCCTGCACCTTCTCCTAGTGGGATAATATTTTCTCTTTTTACATCTTTCAGATGCTTCATATATAGGTCGTGCTGTTCTTCGTTTAGCATTTCTTTAATATCAGCATCCTGCCGTTCTCTCACATTCGACATCATTTCACTTAATCTGACAGCGTCCCCCCTGTAAACATCACGAAGTTCAGTGATTTTATCTCCATATCGCTTATGCATTGTATTAAAAGTATTCATTTGAGGATCTTCCAAGCCAAGTCGGTCTATAGCTTCTGCTATGTAAATTTGCATATTGCCTGTTCGCCTGGGTGACTGATTAATTTCTTTTTTCTCTTCTTGATCTTCATTGACTGTTTTCTTTGTGCCAGAACAGGCAATGACAACTATCATCGTAGCAAATAAAATTGCTATGTAAATTAATTTATCCATAGTATGATTTTTTATTGCAGATCATACAGACATTTTTCTTTGCAAAAGTCTGTATGATCTGCGTAATAACTGTTTATTTTTTTAAACAGATACTGTACCAAAATGGCATAACATTCCGCCCATAAGGATCAAGCAAATAAACCAGTAAGCAGTATGAATAGCTGTATATTTCCAGCCTCTACGCTCAAACATAGAGATGATAGCAATAATCGGCCAAGCTAAAAATAAAGCGACCATACCACCATGAGCAGCACCATGCCCAAAGCTACGGTGTCGGTCTCCATATTTAGCTAAAAAGTCTTTCATATAGGCTTGAAATTCTGCACTTTCTTTAATATCCATAGCGAATAAGCCTAGCGTAGAAAACTGATGAATAACTATAGTCGTCAGCACAACAGCCATAGCAAGACTAAGCACATAAGAAGCCAGAAATATCAGTGGCATTTTCTTTGAAGTTGCCTCTATTCTTTCTTGTGTAACTCCGGATGCATTCATCCATACCGTACCCATTACTTTGGGGTTATACCATATAGCTCCAATAACCAAAGGTATAAGAGCAGCAACAAATGTCATGTAATTCATAGTGATGATTTTTTTGTGAAATGATGTCGCTAAATTAGTAAATGAATCCATCTTTTATAGATTAAAAACCAGTCTGAGTCCATATTTTTTATTAATTTCGTTTTTCAAACTTATTAATAACCACATATTTACATCCCAATGATGCGTCTCTTTAAAGGAATATTTAATCTCATAAAGCTGATCTTCTTTTCTATTATCGCAGTATTTATTGCCATTAGTATTATTGAAGTCCTTCAATTCAAAAAATCGGATAATCCCGTAGTTAAGACTGCCTACTCTTTTATCGGCCCTCGTTTTAATAGTGATGAAGCGGATAAAGAGGAAATTGATCGGCTACTTGATGAATTGGAAGAAGATGATGAGATAGAATCACAGTTTTATAAGCGTTGTGATTATGGTATAAGGCTAAAAACCAAATCAAACCGGGAGGTTTGCGTTGAACCGGAAGCCTTTGTACATGGTTTGAACTATGGTAGAGATATTATGATGTATCTCTGTGAAAGAAATACCTGTGCTGATGAAACTTACCACAAAATTAAACGCATGTCATTGTCTATCTTAAGAGATTCTCTCGAAAACAATGGCAATATCTGCCTTTTCAATACCCGAAAAGACTTAATTAATCTTGAATTTTATGACGATATGAGGCGTGAACGAATACCTAATACCAGAAAATATAAATATACTGCTATCATGATGAATGGTGGCGAGGTTCCTATCCCTGAAGCCCAATATAAAGCCTTTCGAGATCGCCTAAAAGCATGTAATATTAACCTTTAAAATAGTGTTCCCCCACTTAATACCCAAAATCCCCCGACTCGTGCCAGATAATTTGCATATCTGACTCCTCTCCAATAGGTTTGTAAAAGATATAAGCAGTTGAACACAAATAATCGACAATTTTGACGAAGGCTTTTTCCCTCAAAGAATGACGATTATTCATGCTCAACTACTTTATCAAAAAAACGTGGCCACGTTTAGAGCAATTATCTGCTTATGCAGATAGATTCATTCATAGGCATTAGCCTGCTTTAAACGTATATAATGAGAACCATAGATCAATCTTTAACCGTATTAAAGACCTGTAATCCTAAAATTCCATCAGTGAATTATCACCTTTGGCAAGCCTGTAATATGCGCTGTAAATTTTGTTTTGCCACCTTTCAGGATGTAAAGCAAAGTGTACTTCCCAAAGGACATCTTCCGCAAAAAGAAGCCCTTAAAGTCGTACAATCGCTGGCAGATGCCGGCTTCGAGAAAATCACTTTTGCAGGTGGCGAGCCTACTTTATGTCCCTGGCTATTTGAGCTTATCCAATGTGCTAAATCCAATGGCATGACCACTATGATCGTGACCAATGGCAGCCGGATAACTGATGAATGGCTAATAAAATACCAAAAACATCTGGACTGGATTACTGTGAGTATTGACAGTTTAGATACAGCTACTAATCTCTTATCAGGCAGAGCACTCACTGGTAAAAAAGCCCTTGCTAAAGAACACTATATCAAAACCTTGCAAAAGATCAAGCAGACAGGATACAGGCTAAAAATCAACACCGTTGTATCCGCCACCAACTGGCAGGAAGATATGAGTGATTTCATCATTGAAACGGCTCCCGAACGTTGGAAATTATTTCAGGTCTTGCCCGTAAGTGGTCAGAATTCCGGTTGTGTAGATGATTTCCTGATTACAGCACAGCAATTCAATCAATTTATTGACCGACATGCTGCCATCAATCAACACTTACCCGTCGTTCCTGAAAATAATGACCAAATGACCGCCTCTTATGTGATGGTTGATCCTGCAGGCAGGTTTTTCGATAATTCCATTGGACAACATTCCTATAGCCGTGCCATACTCAGCGTCGGCGTAGAAGAAGCGCTGAAAGATGTACATACTGATTATGACAAATTCGTCGACAGAGACGGACTTTACAAATGGAGTGCAAACTAATTTATGTAATTTATTTTTTCACTATAAAATTTATCAATTATGTCAAAAGACAAAAAATCACAACCTAATTGGCCAAGCAAGAAAGAAGGACAAAGCTCTGGTAAAGGCAGAGATAACAATGCGCCGAAACCAAAACCTAATCCGCCTAAAAAATCGAATTAGGTAACTTTAAACATGAGTCATCCCGAATTTTAAAAGCGGTAAAAAATGTCCATAGTCGATGGTCGATAGTCCATAGTTGGAGTAAAAAACACTCCAGTTTACCAAATTACACATGTATTTTGCAAAGCAAAATATGAGCTGAAATAATGATTCGGGGAATCATTCTTTTAGTGAACCGCTTGCGGACGGGCTGCCAATTTACTTTAAGACTAAAAGACAGCTATCGACTATGGACTGTCGACCATCGACCTCTTATAATTTCTATTTTGACCAAAATTTGGGATGACTCATGTTTTTTATGACAATGCTCCGCATTGGGTTTTTGCTTTTATCAGTAAAATGATTTCAGGCTTTTAGCCCAATGTGAAACATTGTCATTAAGTACAGAAAAACAGACTTTTGTGTGGCGTTTCATTTCTTAACAAAAACCAAAATGACTTTTTTCTTACAATTACAAAACACTAATTGGCACGGTAGTCGCCTTATAGTTCCCGTATTCAATAATTGGATAGAGCTAGTTTACCCAAATTTATTAACACAATTCCAGAAGAGAGAAGAGAGACCGCTTCGCTGAGAGAAGAGAGACATTACAGATTATATCTCCTCTCTCTTCTAAAACAAAAACTATGCATCATGAAAAAAGTTATCATCATTGCCGTATTGTTTATTGTAGCAACAGGCACACAGGCACAGGTAGAAATTAAGAACATTGGTCTTTCTTTTGGTAAGGACAAAGACGTACAGTCACGCCTCACGCCTCAGGCTATTATGGGAAAATCGACCACTGGTTTACCTTCCGAAATTACACAGTATTTTGATGGTATAGGACACACTCAGGTCAATAGTTTTGCAGATGTACCGAATATCAAATTTGCTATGACACTGGAGCCGAGCAAATTGAAAAAAACAGAAATATACACGGCTGCTAATCTGACTTTCAATCGTCAGGAAGGTTTTGAAGTGGCTAATTCTGATCTGGGGCTGACTTTAAAGAGTAATGAATTCAATCTGGAAGCAGCTATTGTAAAGAGAAAATCCTTCATCGGTCTGCTCCATTTTTATGGTGGACTGGGTACGAATGTAGGTTATCAGTTTGGTAATAATATCCTGGTTTCGGGTTCTGAGATCGACTATACACCGGAGAGTAGCGTATTGCGTCAGGGCAATTATATCGATATCGAAGACGAGTATACGCATGTCAATAATGGTATTTCTGCTCGTGGTTTTGCCCACCTGGGTTTTGGGCTGTCTTTATTTAGAATTGTAGAGCTGGGCTATGAGAGACGACAAGGTTATGGTATGCGTCAGTATTTTGGTAGCGAAGCTGATTACGCACATATGAGTTCAAATCGTTTTACGGTAAAATATATTATGCGCAAACGTAAGAAAAACACCGTTTTCGGGCTGTTTGGCGATGATAAGAAGAAGGGGAAGAAAAAGAAGAAGAAAGGCGGGATTTTTGGACTTTAAAAATGAATATCGAACCGCAGAATAACCAATGTCGAATATCGAAGTTATCAACATTGGTTATTCTGCGGTTTCCACTACGCTATCCAATCTTCAAAACCATATAATGGATAGGTCTCCTCAAATTTATCGCCGAGTCGTTCTTTTTCCTCTCCGACAAAAGCTAGAAAAGCATTTTTAAAACTATCTGCCAGCAATACAGCTTTATAATCGGGATCATACTGCTGCACATTAAAACGCATCATTGTTTTTTGCTGACTTTGCCGGAATAAACCGACGAATAATTCCCCCATACTGCCTTTGGCTAATGGCTTTAATGCCGCTTGTGTGAGTCCGACTACAGGATTAGTGATGGAGATGGTCGCCATAGCGAAATCAAAGGTTTTGCCAGTGGCATGCTTGACTAAATCTTTTAGTCCGGCTTCCGTGAGTTTGGAGGCTTTCTTTTGTTGAAATGAATGGGCATAGAGGGCGTAGAACTGAAGTAATATGCTTTCTTTGGGCGATAATTCTTCTTGTAACAGAAAATAGCTGATGAAGTAAAGATAGGCTGATACATCATCGCCCAGCTCATTAGCTTCTATTTTGGAAACGATACGATTGACTAATGCTGTAGGGGTTTTATCAGGCATCTTTTCCAGGTCTTCAAAAGCTTTTTTGGATCGCTCGACTGTATCGCCTTGCTCATAGAGCACATCGTAGATAGCTGCTTTTAGCTGTTCTTCGCTTTTATCAATTTTTGCGGTTTCGGTTTTGATGTAAACTTCTGCTCTATTAAGAAATTCCTGCCCTGTTTTTTGTAAGGTTACCGTCCTGATTTCTTTGGACATGGTAGCTACATTTTCCGGGCTGATGGTGAAGACTTCCCAGAAAGGTTTTAAATCCCTTCCAGGTACAATATCCTTTCTGTTCAGATGGCTTTTTGCCTGATTAGCCAATAAATCTATAGCATCAGATATTTCTCTATAATGAGCATAATAATACAAAGGTTGCCACCAGTCTTCTCTTGTATGGTCAAGCTCAAGTTGGTTTAAGCCAAAGGCATAAGGTGTTGCTGAGTTTTTTTCTTTTTTTAAAATGTATTTGGCAATTTTTGGAAAAGGATCAGCATATAATACTCCCCGTTCATCTTGCTCTGTCCAGTTTTTGTCCGTTCTTTCTGACAGAATGGTTTCTTTTTTTTGTTGAAATAATAATTCATAGTAAAGATAAGTCAATGGCAAAAAGTCTGCTTTATCCCACAGCGGAGCTATACATTCTAAAGCTGCTTTATATTGTTCAAGACGTTTAGATTGTTCTTGCTTTTTATCAATAACATCGTCAGCAGAATTAACATCATCTACGTCAGATATGATAGGTATAACTTTAGTTCCAATTTGAAAAATAAGTGCAGCATAATAGCGCTGTATGATTTCTTTCTTTCCGGGAATTACTGGTTTCTTCCTACGCAATAATCCACTTTTAGTCTGCTGTAATGCCTTTCTGTATTGTTCTGCATGTTCCAGTGCTGCGATAAGATAAGGTTCTTCATTTTCCAGAAAATCATAACAGCTTTGGATGAGGTAATAATGTGCCTGTAGATTATTAGGTGTTCTTTTTAGTATAAAGTCTTTCAGTAAGGTGTAGCTTTTATGGGGATGTCCCATAAAATAGTTTATCAGGGCATGAAAGTCTGTTTTATGAATGATCTTTGAATCAAATTTACCTGTTTTTTCAAGATAGTTGAGCCATAGATTTGCAGGCATACAAGTATGACCAACCTGTTCTTGTAGATACATACCTACTTGCCCATGCCATAACTGGAAAATATCTTGTAAAAAGAAATAGTGTTTTCGATAATCTTTCCATATTTTCAGATAATTGGATAAAAAAACGGGATATAATTCTAAATTCAATGCTCTGAAATAATGTATTTGGGCTAATTGATAACGTTGTCCTTCTAATAATTCTGGCATTTTCAGGTAAATATTTCCTATACCGTTCCAGGGAAGAGCATAATTCGGATCAATTTTTATTGATTTGTTATAGAATTTAAATGCTTTATCATATTCTTTTAAGTCATTGTAAACCATCCCTTTCCCATTCCAAGGGGAAGCATACTTTTGATCAAGTATTGTTGCTTTATGATAAAATTCAAGAGCTTTATTATACTTTTTTAAGGTATGATAAACCATCCCTTTGTTGTCCCAAGAAGAAGCATAACTTGGGTCAATCTCTATTGCTTCATCGTAACATTCAAGTGCTTTATCATATGCTTTTAAGGTAAAAAAAATAATTCCTTTATTGTTTAAAGGAAGAGCAAAACTTTTATTAAGCATTATCGCATTTCCATAACATTCGAGTGCTTTATTATACTCTTTTAAAGCATAGTAAACCATTCCCTTACCATTCCACGGATGATGAGCATCATTTGGGTCAAGGAGTATCGCCTTGTCATAAGATTCAAGTGCTTTGTCATACGCTTTTAAGACAGAATAAACGTTTCCTACAGTGTTCCAGTGATAAGCATGTGGATCAAGTTCGATCGCTTTATTGCAACATTCAAGTGCTTTGTCATATTTTTTTAATAAAAAATAAGCGTTTCCTTTCCCATTCCAAGAACTAGCATAATTTGGGCCAAGTGCTATTGCTTTATCGAAACATTCAAGTGCTTTGTCACACGATTTTAACTCCGAAAAAATAATTCCTTTGCCATTCCAATATTTAGCAAATCGTTCATCTATCTTTATGGCTTCATCAAAAGAAGCTAAAGCCTTTTCATACTCCTTATTTTCATAATGAATTTTACCCTGTTCAAAATATTCTTCAGCAGTCATACTATTGGAATTAATCTAAAACAAATATAGGTAAATTTAATGCTTTTTAAAAAATCTAAAGAGGAAAGCGTCATGCCGGACTCACTCCGGCATCTCCTAGAGGTTTAGCACGATTTTCAGTCTGATGCTATTGAACCAAATCACTCTTCGACGCTTGCGGAGATACCGAAATAAATTCGGCATGACGGATGCTTTTGGGGCATTAAGGTACCGGCGCCTTTAGTCGCCGTTGATTAGGCGACTAAACGCCCCCGTAAGGGGCAGGTTGTGTAATATTTAAAAACCAATTATTAACACATAC
>JAHDFX010000379.1 GCA_020627965.1 Saprospiraceae bacterium
TGAGTGCTAGTGGAAAAGTCATTGTCAATGAAAATCAGGATACTATACTGCTGAGAGGTATGGGACTGGGCGGCTGGATGTTGCAGGAAGGCTATATGTTGCAAACAGCGGGGTTTGCCAATGCTCAATACCAGATCAGAGAAAAAATAGAGGAATTGATCGGTGCTGCGGATACGGAGTTGTTTTATGATGCCTGGCTGGCTAACCACGTCCGAAAAGCAGATATAGATTCCTTGAAATCATGGGGTTTTAACTCTGTCAGATTGCCCATGCATTATAATTTATACACTTTGCCCATAGAAGAAGAACCTGTGCCTGGACAACATACCTGGCTGAATAAAGGCTTTGAACTGACAGATACCCTGATCGCCTGGTGTGCCGCCAATGAAATGTATGTCATTCTGGATTTACATGCTGCGCCAGGAGGACAAGGACAAGATCAGGGTATTTCAGATTATGACCCGACTAAGCCCTCACTCTGGGAAAGTCAGGCAAATCGGGATAAAACTGTTGCTTTATGGAAAAAACTGGCTGAACGTTATGTCGATGAGCAGTGGGTAGGCGGCTATGATCTGCTGAATGAACCCAACTGGAACCTACCCGGAAATACAGCTTTACGCAATCTATATCAGGCGATCACGGATAGTATTCGGGCGGTGGATACTCGTCATATTTTGTTTATTGAAGGCAACTGGTTTGCCAATGATTTCACAGGACTGACCCCGCCCTGGGATGATAATATCGTCTATGGTCCTCATAAATACTGGTCGTTCAACGATCAGGCTTCTATCCAATGGATACTGGATATTCGGGATACCTGGAATGTGCCGCTGTATCTTGGCGAAAGCGGTGAGAATTCTAATGTTTGGTTTCGGGATGCTATACGTTTGCTGGAAGACAATGATATTGGTTGGGCTTGGTGGCCCATGAAAAAGATTGAAGCTATTGCAGGTCCCGTGTCCGTTGTAAAAACGGAGGGCTATCAGAGTTTGTTGGATTATTGGAATGGTGCAGGTACTACGCCTTCTGCTGCTTACGCAAAAGATGTTTTAATGCAATTGACTGAAGACCTTAAAATAGAAAATTGTGTGTATCAGCAGGATGTAATCGATGCTATGTTCAGACAGGTATATTCGGATGAAACTGTTCCTTTCAAAGAGGTACGGGATATTCCCGGGATTGTCTTTGCAGCAGATTATGATATGGGCGTGATCGGTTCGGCTTATTATGACCAGGAATCTGCAACTTATCATGTGTCTACAGGAAACTATACGACCTGGAATAATGGCTGGCAGTACAGGAATGACGGAGTGGATATAGAAAATTGCTACGATAATGTGAATAATAATGGCTATAATGTCGGCTGGGTAGATGAGGGAGAATGGATGCAATACAGCATCAATGTGAATAATACTGGTGCCTATGATATTAATGTACGTGTGGCAAGTGGAGTAGGGGGGGCGAACTTCCATTTTATGGTAGATGGGGCAGATGTCTCCATTCCTTATTATGTACCGATCACCGGAGGCTGGCAAAGCTGGCAAACCATGACAATCCCCAATGTAATTCTGGAGCCGGGCGATGAAAAACTACGCTTATATGCAGATGGTGGCGTCTTTAATGTCAGCAGTTTTGAGTTTGTGCCTGTCGGGCCGACAGATGGTATTCCTACCCAGTTTATGGCAGCAGTTACTGTCGATGAAAATACGGTACAATTGAATATCAATAAATTCCTGAATAGTCCGCTTCCTGCCTTGCCGGGTAGTTTTGAGATATTTGCCGATGGCAATAGCCTTCCTATTACCAATATGACGATTGATCCTGATAATCCTAGAATTGTCTATTTCACTGTAGGTTATACGATGAATGCTTTTGAATTGATCGAGATCTCATATTCAGGTAATCAGGTGACGGCTACAGACGGCACTTTACTGGACAATTTTACATTGGAAGAAGTAGAGAATACATTATTTTCCGGGCATCCGATACCGGGCAAAATAGAAGCAGAAGACTATAGTTTTCAATCCGGCGTAGAACTGGAAACCTGTTATGATCTCGGCGGCGGACAAAATATTGGCTATCTGGATGTCGGCGATTATCTGGATTATGAGGTGAATGTTGCTTTCGCAGGTGAATATCAGGTCGATTATCGAACAGCATCGCTCGGAGCTACAGGCGGTTTGGCTTTACAAATACTGGATGATACAGGAAATGCGACTACCTTACACAATATCAGCTTCCCGGCAACAGGCGGCTGGCAAACCTGGGACCTTAGTTCAAGTACAACGCAATTGCCTGGTGGAGAACAGACACTCCGTATTCTGGTCACTTCGGCGCCGTTCAATATGAATTGGCTTGAATTTTCACTATTAAGTAAAGTTGATCTACCAAGCGAATTGACTGCTGTTAATGTCTCCCCAAATCCTTCCAGCGGACTATTTTATCTTGATGCAACATTGGCGAAAGCCCAGAATACCCACCTCGAAGTGTATGATATAAATGGACGGATGGTCTACACTAAAAAACCGGCAAAGGGAGCGATCATAGGAGAAAGTATAGCTCTAACGGCTTTGCCTGATGGTGCTTATATATTGCTGATCCGGTTTGAAAATGGGGAGGTGTATTCGGAGCGGTTAATTAAGGGCTAGCGTTTTGAGAAATATGAGTCATTCGCATGGCTAGTTGAAAAATGGGGCGATAGTCGATGGTCTATAGAGCAAACGACGATTAACCACGTCTCTCAACCCCATTCACCGCGTCCTGAAGCCCATTAACCACGTCTTCTAACTGCATTGACCACGTCACTGAAGCCCATTAACCACGTCACTGCACCGCATTAAACCACGTTGGTAGAGGTGGTCATTGCATTTTTTAACGTGGTTAATGGTATCTTGAACGTGGTCAATGGGCTTCTAAGGTGGTTAATGCACTTAGTTAGGTGGTCGATACTGTCTTTCAACGTGTTTAACGAGCTTGTTAAGCTGGTCATTGCGCTTTTTAACCTGATTGATTAGGTCTTATAAGGTGCTTATTTGTGGATACTTTCGTAGGAGTATTTCATAAAGGATGAATTCATCTATTTTTCTATTAAGTGGGTGGACGTAACTAAGCGGTACTTTGATTAAGGTTAAGTGACTGATAATCAATCGTATAAAACCTGACTCCTGACTCCTGACTCCTGACTCCTGACTCCTGACTCCTGACTCCTGACT
>JAHDFX010000112.1 GCA_020627965.1 Saprospiraceae bacterium
TAACACACTATGAAGACCAACAAAATTATTTACTGGATTGCTACAGGGCTGCTCTGTCTTTTGATGCTATTCTCTGCTAGCATGTCTTTTAAAGCATGGCGATGTAGTAACGGCCTTTCAAAATTTAGGCTATCCCACTTATATCATTTATCCATTGGCTGTTGCCAAAATACTGGCAGTAATCGCCATCCTAAGTCGCAAGTCAGCCTTTTTGAAAGAATGGGCATATGCTGGTATTTTCTTCGATGTGGTGTTGGCGATGGGAGCGCATCTGGCAGTAAAAGACGGAGAATGGATGGGAGCAGCTATCGGACTGGTACTGGTCATTGTTTCCCGTTATATGGACAATCAGGTTTTTAGAAAATAGACTTTTAAAAAGGGCAGAGCTAATGGGAAAGCTTAATCACCAAAAATCTAATAACTAACAAAAAAATAAATTAAAATGACAGGAATTATTGCACTTGGAATAGGATTCATATTGCTTATGTTTCTAAATATGATATTCTTGATAACCCGTTACAAAAAGTGTCCGCCAGATAAAATTCTGGTTGTCTATGGTAAAACCGAGACTGGACAAGCTGCTAAATGTATTCATGGTGGAGCTGCATTCATTTGGCCGGTGATTCAGAGCTATGCATTTTTGGATTTAGCACCGCTTAATATTGATATAAAACTTGAAAATGCTATCACAAAAGATAAAGCCAAAGTAGACCTGGAAAGTATATTTACTGTTGGCATATCTGATGAAGAAGGTATTATGAATATTGCTGCTGATCGTTTACTTGGGCTTTCTACCGAAGAAATCCGTACTTTGGCATATAATCTTATTGAAAGTCAGATGAATTTGATTATTGCGATGATGGATGCTGAAGAGCTTGATGGAAACAAAGACAAGTTAAACGTTAA
Source organism: Saprospiraceae bacterium (assembly GCA_020627965.1). Lineage (GTDB taxonomy): Bacteria > Bacteroidota > Bacteroidia > Chitinophagales > Saprospiraceae > JAHDEO01. Next base: position 907 of record JAHDFX010000112.1, read on the forward strand.
TATTCATAATAACATTGAACAGGAATTGAAAAAAGTCGGATTAAAATTGATTAATTTAAATCTCCGAAAAATTCAGGTTCAAACTGAAAATGTCTTATAGATTAAGGCATTTAAAATACGCTTTTACCCAAACTTATATATACTAAATGATAAAGAAGGCGCCCATAATTCGGCAATTGCTCGAATTTGAAAATGATGATTTACCATCCTGGTATCTTGATGAGGCTGAGTGCAGAAAATTTAAACACGATTTGCTCAAATATGCCAGCAAAAACCGAAGAACTTTTGTAAGATTCGTTCACAATCTAAACATTGCAGAAAGCGAATGTCTGGAGCTGATCTACGAGACTTTATCAGAAGCAACTGAAGAGTGGGGCGACTTTCTGGTCGATGAACACGAAAGATACTTTGATCTGGCAGAATTGAATGAAGAATATCTGGAAGACTTATCCAATCTGATAGATATTGATCTGACAGGCTCAGAACTTCATGCCGGAAAGATCATCGAATTATTGACAGGGAAAATCAATCACCCCCATGAAGAAATAAGATACAACAGCCTTTGGCTAATTGATGATTACTTGAATGTTGATAATATCAGAAAATATGCCAAAACACTAGAGCTGATATTGACAAAATTAGAAGACGAAAAAAGAGAAGTTCGGCTGGAAGCCGAAAGAGTATTGAACAATTTGAATAGATTACCCCAAAATTATAAACCGAAATTTAAAGACTTATTTTATCGAAAATTAAAAATTTGGCAGAAAGCCAAATTAGACAAACACATTGAGAAAATATTATCGGAAAGTAAATAACAAATTAAAATATCTTGTATTATCTTTGGATGAACCAAATTTAATATAGGATACTTATAAACTCCTTTAATTAAATAATAAAACCAATTACAATGACAGGATTAATTGCACTATTGGGCGGAGGTATAATATTCATATTCCTCACACTCATTTTTTTGGCTTCTCGTTATAAGCGTTGCCCATCAGATAGAATTTTGGTGGTTTACGGTAGAACGGGAGGCGGGCGTTCAGCAAGATGCATTCATGGTGGAGCCGCCTTTGTATGGCCCGTTATTCAGGATTATGCTTTCCTGGAGTTAACACCAATTTCTATTGATGTAGACTTACAAGGCGCATTAAGTCGTCAGAATATCCGTGTAGATGTACCTTCTCGTTTTACAGTAGGTATCTCAAATGAAGATAGCATTATGACGAATGCAGCTGATCGTTTACTTGGACTTCCTATGGACAACATTCGTGATCTGGCACATGATATTATCGTAGGTCAGATGCGTCTGGTTATCGCCACAATGGATATTGAAGAAATCAATGCAGATAGAGATAAGTTCTATGCCAATGTATCTTCTAATGTCGGTCTGGAATTGAAAAAGATCGGATTGAAACTTATCAACGTAAACGTAACGGACATCAAGGATGAATCGGGCTATATTCGTGCATTAGGTCAGGAAGCTGCTGCACAGGCAATCAACGAAGCCAAGAAAATCGTTGCAGAGAAAAACCGTGATGGTTCTATTGGTGAAGCCAATGCACAGCGTGATCAGCGTATTAAAGTAGCAGAAGCCGATTCATTTGCAAAAGTTGGTGAAGCCAACGCTAATGCCGACGCTGTGGAAGGTGAAAACACCGCTAAGATCGCCATTGCCAAATCGGATGCCTTGCGTCGTGAGCAGGAAGCAGAAGCCCTTCGTCTGGCAACAGCCGCCGAGAAAATCCAGGCTGCAAAAGCACTGGAAGAAGCTTACCGAGCAGAGGAAGAAGCAGAAAAAGCTCGTGCAGCACGTGAAATGGCACGTCAGGAAGCCGATGCGATCGTTAATGCAGAAATCGCCAAGCGTAAACTCGAAATCGAAGCAGAAGCGGAAGCCGAACAACGCAGACGTATCGCAAGAGGTGAAGCCGATGCAATATATGCGAAGAAAGAAGCAGAAGCACGTGGTATGTTTGAGATACTGAGCAAGCAGGCAGAAGGTTTTGAGAAACTGGTCAACTCAGCCGGGAACGATTCGAAAGATGCTGTATTACTGATGGTTGCAGATAAATTGCCAGAGTTAGTGAAAACTCAGGTAGAAGCCATCAAGAATATTAAAATTGATAAAGTCACTGTATGGGAAGGCGGTAATCAGCAGGAAGGCGAAGGTAATTCTACTTCCAAGTTTATCTCCGGCTTATATAAGTCAGTACCACCAATGAACGACCTGTTCAATATGGCAGGTATGGACCTTCCTCAATACCTCGGCAATAAGAAAGTGGAAGAAGCTGAAGCGGTTGAGGTGAAAGAGGGTAAAAAGAAGTAATTGGACGTCAGTTCATACTTGAATTAAATAATAAGCACAGGCTGTTTGGTCTGTGCTTTTTTTGTATTTTTGAGAGCGTTTGATAAAATGTGAATTATGCGTTTGACAAAGCTACATATCAAGAATTTTAAAGGGATAAAAGAATTAGAGATCAATCTCATTGATCGCTTTACTGTATTTATTGGTGAAAATGGAACGGGTAAGACTTCTATCTTGGAGGCAGTGTCGTTTCTTATTGGAATGATTAGTGGTGATTTTCCAGGAACTAAGAGTCCTTTAGATATAAGAGGTAGATTGTTTGAAGAATTTAGTGAAAATGACATTAGATTAGAAATTTTTTCAGATCACAAAAAAAAGATATTGCCATTAGAAATTATGGCAGAAGCTATGGTTGATGAAAGCGTTGTAAAGTGGGGGAGAGTACATAGAAATGAAGTAATTGATAATACATGGGAATATGAGGGGATGGTGATTGTTAGTTCTGCAACTGATGCTTCATATTCTCTTACCATAGATACGGATCTTTTTTTTAATAAGATTTATAATAACTATACTGAAAATACAAAGCTTCCTCTTTTTGCCTATTATGGCACTGGGAGATTATGGTTAAATGGAGAAAAAACGGAATACAAAGAACGTGGATACCGTCTTGACGGCTATGATAATGCTTTAAACCCTAAAATTTCAAATCGGGTATTTCTAAGTTGGTACAAAACTTATGAAGACGAAATTCTGAAATTTAAAAAAGATGACAGTCTTTTAAAAGCCTTTAAAAATGCAATTACTACCTGTGTAGAAGAATGGTCTGATATTGCCTATAGTTTTTATGATGATGATTTGAAGGGACTTTTTACTCATAAAACAGGTGAGCAGCAATGGATGCTTTTTGGTCTACTTAGTGATGGTTATCGCAACCTGATAGGTATGGTGGCAGATATAGCTTATCGTTGCATTACCCTGAATCCACAACTTAAAGAAGATGCTATCACAGAAGCTGAAGGAGTAGTATTAATAGATGAAGTAGGTTTGCATTTACACCCTAAATGGCAGAGAAAGGTAGTAGAGGATTTAAAGCGAGCTTTTCCAAAAATTCAATTCATTGCGACGACACATTCGCCATTTATAGTTCAAAGTCTTAATTCCTCAGAAGTCTATAATTTAGATGCCATTAATGATGTTAATCCAAGTGACTTAACAGTAGAAGAAGTTGCTTTAAATCTGATGGGCGTACCAAGCAAGTTTGGAGAAGAAAATACGAGACAGGAAGAACTGAGTAAGGAGTATCTGATGAAAATTAATCAATTACATCAGGAAAAAGCAAGCGCAGATCGGATAGCAGAGGAGTTGGATAAAATAGAAATAGAAATATCAGATCCGGCAGTTCGTGCTTTCTTACAGATAAAAAGACTCCGATTAAACGAATAGCATGAGGCCGATAGATAAAGGAAATATTCCTCTAGACAAGAATGGGAATATCAAAAGAGTCAAAGACCATAAAGATTGGCGAAAAGATTTGATTGATAGAATCGGTGATTATTGTGTCTATTGTGAACTGAAATTAACTGTTAGCCCACAGGTAGAACATGTAATTGCAGCAAATATTGCTTCCGCATTAAAATTAACCTGGGAAAATTTATTACTAGCTTGTAGACCTTGTAATGGTGCAAAAAGTGATAAACCCTGCCCGCCAACCACACATTACCTGCCAGATATGCATAATACTTATTTAGCTTTCCAGCTAAACTTTCAGTTTAATCCTAAGCAAGACAATGAAGAGGGAGCTTTTATAACTTATTCTTCAACACTTGATGCAAACCAAAAAGTAAAAGCACAAAATACAATTGAATTGTGTGCGCTAGATGAAGATACTACGAATAAAAGATACCCTGACCGAGTGACAGATTTAAGATGGAAGGAGAGATACAGCGCTTATAGAGAAGCAAATGAATTAAGAACAGACTGGGATGAATGGGGAAATACAATGAAAGATAAGTTTATAAAACTTTTAATGAAAGTAGCACTCGGTAAAGGTTTCTTCTCCATATGGTTCTACAAATTTGATGATGTACCTGAAATAAAAAAAGCCCTTGTGGAAAGTTTTCCTGGAACAGCAAAAAACTGCTTTGATATAAGTAATGATTATAATCCCATCTGGAGAAATTTACCCAATGATATATAGAAAACCTAGTACTTATGCACTTTCACATCAATCCAAACATCACTCAAGCCCATACTTTACCCGGCGAATTTTACCGTAGTGAGTCTATATTTTCCAAAGTAGTAGAAAAGATATTTGTACACTCCTGGCATTATGCTGCGGATGCCAGTGACCTCCGATCCAATATTTCCATAAAGCCCATAACACTGCTGCCGGGCGTATTGGATGAACCTATATTATTCACCAGAGATAAGAACGGTGAAACGCATTGCATGTCTAATGTCTGCACGCACAGAGGGATGATTTTGATAGAAGAAGACAGTAAAAGCAAGATCATCAGTTGTAAATATCATGGAAGGTGCTTTAGACTGAATGGTTCTTTCAAGAGTATGCCCGGTTTTGAGCAGGCAGAAGGCTTTCCTTGTGAAGACGATAATCTGCCCCACATTCCTTTTGCTGAGTGGGCTGGTATGCTATTCACTTCGCTGCGTCCGACAGTTTCTTTTGAGGAAATCATTCAACCGATTCAGGAACGCTTGTCTTTCTTACCACTGGACACTATGGTATTTGATGCTTCCAGGTCAAAAGATTATTATGTGGATGCCAACTGGGCATTATATTGCGATAATTATCTGGAAGGCTTACATATACCCTTTGTCCACCCCGCACTGAATGCTAATCTGGATTTTGAAAATTATACTTATGAAATTTATCCGTATTGTAATCTTCAATTAGGCATCGGTAATGGACAGGCAGATAAGTTTGAAATACCAAAAGGACATCAGGATCATGGGAAAGATGTGTATGCTTATTATTACTTCGTTTTTCCGAATCTGATGCTCAATTTCTACACCTGGGGATTGTCTATTAATGTGGTGATGCCGACTTCCCATAAGACCACCTTAGTCAGATTTAGAACTTATCTGTATCCTGATGCTACAACCCGTTTCGAAGATTCTCCTATCGACCAGACCGAAATGGAAGATGAATGGGTAGTGGAGCGAGTACAGAAAGGTATTCAGTCGAGGATGTATAAAAAAGGGCGTTTTTCTCCGTCTATGGAACAGGGGGTACATCATTTTCATCAATTGATTTCCAGGTTTATGGAGGAATGATGGATGTGTTGAACCGCAGAATATCAAAGTTTTTTTGTTATGGCTTCAGTACCAAAATGTGAACGTGCTTTGATAATTTTTATTAAAAATGCCAAAGTAAAAAATCACTTCGACATTCTATATTCTGTGTTTCAATAGGGGAACAGAACATTTATCATTCAGCATTAATAATTAACCATTACTCCGACATCTTCTCGAAATAAGCCCGCAAATCTTCTGTCTGTTGTTTACTCAGCCTTTCCAGCGTATAATTTGGCATATACGGAGCCTTTACATTCGTTGCTGCGCCATAGCTGGTCACATGGTAAGTAGAATAGCGGGTATATTTGGTGAAATTGCGTTTCATAAAACGATAAGTCATTTTATCATCATCAAGTATGAACATAGAATAACGACCATTTTCATGGCAATGTTTGCAACTCAAGTCATAAACTAATTTGCCATTATCTGCATTGCCCGAAAGGGAATAACCTTCTTTTAAATTGCTGGGCTGGTCTGTAAAAGTAGCCGGAGCTGCCTCGCTGTAATAGCTTCTCACCAATTTCGCCAATGCCGGATATTTTGAAATATCACTTTGCTCATTCTTCAAACGTTTTTTATCTGTATCGCTCATAGACAGGTCGCTCATTTTCAATTGCAAAGTCCACATATAAGCCAGCACAGATTCCAATTCCCAGTCTTTTAAGGGGCGTCCCTGTGCACACTCGGTTGCACAAAGCTGTATCGCTTCTCTAAGATCAGTTTGGGCTGGTTTGATCTTTTCTGCATCGTACTTTTTATTATAATCACCATTATACCATGAAGTACGGTTCACTGCGCCATACAAAGTCGTTCCCTGTAGAAAAGACAATCCATTTTTTTGTGCATATTCCAGTCGGGCCTGCGGATCGTGAGAACGCAAATCGGGGTCTTCCTTTTGCACATTATGGCAGGAAGTGCACACAAAATGCTTGCTCTGCCGACGCGATTTTTTACCTCTTTTCCTCGAAATACCATTCAAAACAATATCCTGCCCGATCTCAGCAGAAGCCCCCTGTATCATAGGATTGACCGTATGGGGTGGGGTAGGGTGTCCAAATTTCGTCAGTACTTCTACGACTGGCGTATTATCATTGATACTAAATTCCTCTTTATCAATAGCAGTAGCCCCGGCAAGTAAAATAATACCAGTGATAACAATTGTGATGAACAGTATATTTTTCATAATGATTATTTTGAAACACTAAATAGCTTCGCCGAAGAAAGTAAATTTATTTCCTCCTCATTCCTAAGAAGACAGAAAGTACACAATTACTTATTGAAACAATCTCTTTTCTCTCCTCGCTCAGCCGAAGGCGGTCTCTTCTCTCTCTCTTCCTGTTATAAATTAAATAATCTGGAAATCGTAAAACCCAATCTAAACTCTCCAGCTCCCCAATTCTGGCGAGTATATGGAATATAATCTGTTTCCGCCATACCTCCGGCATTCGTTAGGTTGATCTGGAAAACGTGCCCACCTGTATCTATTTCAAGACCAATACCTAATGGCATATAATAGCCATTGTCTCCTGTGTTTCTCAATGAAGAAAAAGGATAAGTTGCATCCAGAATGATTGCATAAACTTTAGATAATTGTATTCTGGAAGCTACGCCCATACTAAACAAACCATTTTCATCATTATAAGGAACAACATTACGATGCACATAGCTCGGACTCAATTGTAAAGAAAACCGTTCTCCGAATTTTCTGGCTAAATGTGCCTGAAAAACATAAGAAAAACGATGCGCCGATTTTTCAAAAAAGTTTAAAACTTCAGGATTATTACCGGATTTCATCGTCGAATAGCCCGTGCCGGCAAGGAAAGTCAGAGAAAAAGGCATTCCTGCTTCCTCCTGCCATAATAGCCTGTATTTGATTTGCCCATTGAGCAACATTTTATGTGGTCCAGCTCCTTTAGTACGGCTCAGCCCTACGGTGAGTCTATCGAGTACACCATATTCCAAGCCGATTAGGACATCAGCAGCATTTTCGAGTCCGTAGAAGGTACCCCAGCCACCATTATCACCTGCCAGATCACCAAAACGATGCCCTATACGAACATCCAATTTCTTTTTTTGCAAAGTTTCTACGGAGTGTGTATTGATAACACGAGTAGATTTAAACGTCTGCCGAACCAGATTATCCTGGGCATTTGTTAGTATGCCTGTGAATAGAAAGATGGTAAGTAATAAGTATCTCATAGTTTGGTTATTAAGTAATTTTGTTAATAACTTAATTCACTAATTCTCCGGATAGCCATTGGCCAGCCAGCAAGTAAACAGGTCAAACTCCTCTGCCGTCAAATCCTGAGGGCCAGAAGCATAACTAGGTGGCATCCCCAAATCTGGATCATCCACTAAGTCGATTACCTTTTCTCTAACCCTGTTGTTTTCCAATGCAGGCAGCATTGAAGCAAAAGAGCTGTAATCACCTGGGGCGCCTCCGGCTACATGGCAGCCTGCATAGGCACAGTTGGTATTAATAATGGCTTGCATTTCATTGTCGTAAGTAGGCGTCAGCGTGTCGCATAGCATTGGCGGAACTGGTTCGGGCAACTTATCTGTTGTACACGAAGTGGTTCCCAATATGCTTATCGCAATAATAACCAACCCTATTAGCAGAATATTCTTCATATCAAATATATTTCTATTGAAACAAATATCGTTATTTTAATTTGTTGGCAGAACAGTTAGAATTTTTTTTTGTTATAAAAGCTGTACTTTTGTATAAATATTTAACAGAAATTTCAAATTAGTATAAATATGTATCCAGTAGAATTAACTACCCCAATGCAGCAAGAACTGACTGAACATGGTTTTCAGTCGTTGGAAACTCCTGAAGCAGTAAAAACTATTCTTGATGCAAAAGAAGGAACTGTTTTAGTGGTGATCAATTCAGTTTGTGGTTGTGCAGCTGCTCATGCTCGTCCGGCTGCTAAAATGGCTTTGCAAAATGATAAAACACCAGACAAAATAACCACGGTTTTTGCCGGTGTTCAAAAAGAAGCTGTAAATGAGGCTCGTCGCTATATGCTGCCTTATCCTCCTTCTTCACCTTCTATTGCTTTATTTAAAGAGGGTAGATTGGTCTATTTTATTGAACGTCACCATATAGAAGGTAAAACTGCAGAGATTATTGCTAATAATTTAAAGCAGGCTTTCGATGAATATTGCTAATTGAATGACTTGACTGGTAAGAGAAGTCCGTTTATCAGTGAAAAGAGCCAATTTAGTAACAAATAATTTGTTCGCCCGTCTCATTTTTGAGGTGGGCGTTTTTTTTTGAAATTTTCAAATAACTTCTAACCAAAAAACATTTAAATATACTTAAAATGAACTATAAACTTATCATACCAACACTCCTGTTATTAGTAGTAGTATTTACAGGATGCCAAAACACTAAAAATACAAACAGTAATACTAGTGATTTGAATATTAAGGCGAATGCCAGTTCAAAAAAATCGCCTAATATCCTCCTGATTATTGCAGATGACATGGGGCTAGACGCCTTCAATGGATATGGGGTCGGGAAAGAAGAACCTAAAATGCCCAATCTGGAAAAATTGTCAGATAATGGTGTTCGTTTCCAGAATTTCTGGGCATATCCGACTTGTACACCTACCAGAGCCAGCCTTATCACAGGAAAATACGGTTTTAGAACCAATGTAGTAAAAGTAGGAGATCATCTTGCTCAAAGCGAGACGACCATACAAAAGCTGATCGATAACAAAACTAACGGACGTTATAGCAGTGCTGTAATCGGTAATTTGGTATTGGTCGACCAAATTATGTTTTTGGTGTAGTATTAAATGGTATAAAACTAGACCCCTCTGCTGCCGAAGCTTTTACGCCTCTAGATTCCAGAGAATGGAAGATATGGGGTAACACCAGAATTTCCTAATGGTACTTATTATTATGTCATTACGGATGATTTTCCTTCAGTGCCACGTTTTTTCGTAGGTATACCCGATAGTTCTTTCAAAGTAGGCGGACAAAGAAGACCAAGAGGGAAGGGGAGTGTTAGTAATGATACTCAACCAACTGCCTCGCCTGAAGATGCACACCGACAAGAAAGGTTTCAAAGAATGGATAGCAATGATGACGGACACATCAGTAAAAACGAGGCCAGAGGAAAAGTAGTTGATAATTTTGACAGGCTAGATAAAAATAATGATGGTAAAATCAGTCTGAAAGAGTTTGTGAAATAAATCGGACACAAGCTTGTTAAGATACCGCCAGTGATTAATTTTTATTATTGGCGGTATCTGTGTATTTTTGAATAATTGTATCACTAAGTACGTGTTTAGTATGAGTAATTCACTTATAGGGCTCTCGGCGGGATACCACACCATTTAAAAGAAGTGGAATCAGGCAAAAGTGCCATCCAAAACATTGATAGTATATGTTTTTCGGAAGGAGGCTTGTTACGTGATGAATTTGACAGATTGTATCCTTCATTATTTGCTGATGCCGATAGACACATTATTATAATAAGGACGCTGGCAGGTTCACTTCAGGGGCTGACGAGGGCTGCTATCGTCCAATTGGGGAAGTTACCTGAAGGTGGCGGTGTTTCAAGAGCATTGGAAGAGTTAGAGCAATCTGGTTTTATATCTTCCTATTTTCCTTTTGGCAAGAAAAAAAGAGATAAACTATATAGGCTTACTGATGAATATTCTTTGTTTTACTTGAAATTTATGGAAGGGAGAACACAAGAAGGAAGTACTACCTGGCAACATTTAAGTCAGGCTCAAATGTTTAAAACATGGAGTGGTTATGCTTTTGAAAGTATTTGTATGAAACATTTACCACAAATAAAGAAAGCATTAGGTGTCAGTGGGGTTTATACAGAGTCATCATCTTTTTATAAAAAAGGAGACAAACAGAGTAAAGGTGCGCAAATTGACTTGTTGATAGATCGTAAAGATCAGGTCATCAATATTATAGAGACTAAGTTTTATAGTCATACTTTTGTACTTTCGGCTGTTTATGCTCAAACTCTAAGGAATAAAATACAAGTATTCCAACAGGCAACTAATACAAAAAAATACTTGATGCTGGTACTTATTAGTCCATTTGGGCTTAAATTCAATGTACACAGTATAGGCTTGATAGAAAAAGTGATTGTATTGGAAGATTTGTTTGAAGAATAAAGTATAATAATCAGCAACTATCCTTATGAATCTATCTCACATCCTGAACCACCTCGGAGAAGAACGAGAAAAATACTATAATGCAGTATCTCCACCCGTCATTCAAAGCAGTAATTTTATTTTTGATACGGTAGCCGATCTACGCCGTATGATAACGGATGAGATTGGCGAACATATTTATACCAGAGGTAATAACCCGACCGTACAGATATTGAGAAAAAAAATGGCTGCACTGGAAAGCGCCGAAGATGCACTCATATTTAGCAGTGGGGCAGGGGCAATAGCGATGGCCGTGCTAGGCAATGTGAAATCAGGAGATCATGTTGTGTGTGTGAAATCAGCATATGGATGGACACAAAAATTACTCACTAAATTTCTCACACGTTTTGGTGTTAGTCATACCTTTGTAGATGGTAAAAGGGTGGAAAATATCAGGGCAGCGATCAAACCTGAAACGACTGTATTATTTCTGGAAAGCCCTACTTCCATGACTTTTGAATTGCAGGATTTAACAGCTTGTACAAGGTTGGCAAAACAGCATAAAATAACCACCATTATTGACAATAGTTATGCCTCGCCTATTTATCAACGTCCTATCGAATTAGGTATTGATATTGTTGTGCACTCCGGCACAAAATACCTGAATGGGCATAGTGATGTCGTTGTTGGTACTTTATGCAGCAGCAAAACCATGATAGAAAAATTATTCCATTCAGAACTAATGACGCTTGGTGGAATCATTGCACCGCATGATGCGGCATTGGTTATTCGTGGATTGCGTACTTTGCCTTTACGTATGCAGCGTAGTCATGAAAGTGCTATGCATATTGTACAGCAATTAAAAGGTCATCCTAAAGTAAATAAAATCAACTATCCCTTTTTACCTGAACATCCTCAATATGAACTCGCAAAACAGCAGATGAGTGGGGCTGGTGGCTTATTTTCTGTACTGCTTAAAACAGACAGTATCAGCAAGATAGAAGAGCTTTGTGATGGATTAACATACTTTATGATGGCAGTATCATGGGGAGGGCATGAATCCTTAGTAATGCCTATCTGTGCATTTTATAATGTAGAAGGAAGAGAAAACTCTCCACTCCCCTGGAATTTGGTACGATTTTACGTAGGATTAGAAGACGCCAATTGTTTATGGAAAGATTTAGAGAGAGGACTGGAAAAGTTGTGAAAAAATTACTTCCCATGTTTTAGAAAAAGTGTATATTTACTATTCCTACAAACAAAAACTTCATTTTTATTCATTTATAACATATAATTTATTTATATTGTTACCTCATTACTAGAGGTACCCATACAAAGAATGACTTAAAGCTTTTGCATTCTTTAGTGGTTTCTCGAAACATCCAAGCAAATTGACAAGAGGAAAAGAATTGATTGAAAGCTAATCAACAAACACATGGTGACAACGACAAAAAAGAGCCTGAGCGAGGCACTTCATCAATATTTTGGATTTGACAGTTTTAAGGGTAATCAGGAACAAATCGTTCAGAGTGTTCTTGATAGGAAAGATACATTTGTAATTATGCCTACAGGTGGTGGTAAATCACTCTGCTACCAATTACCTGCTATGATGATGGAAGGAACAGCCATCGTTATTTCTCCGCTTATTGCACTGATGAAAAATCAGGTGGATTCTATTCGTTCTTATAGCCAGTCAGATGACGTGGCACATTTTCTCAATTCTTCACTGACGAAGGTACAAATCCGTCAGGTAAAAGAAGATATTGAAAGTGGTAAGACAAAACTGCTATATGTAGCACCTGAAACTTTGACAAAGGAGGAAAATATTGAATTTTTTAGCAATTCCAATATTTCTTTTGTTGCAGTAGATGAGGCGCATTGTATATCTGAATGGGGACACGATTTCCGCCCGGAATATCGGCGTATACGCGAAATGATTGATGCAATTGATGGAGCGATTTCAGTAGTAGCACTTACCGCAACAGCGACACCAAAAGTACGGACAGATATTGTGAAAAATCTAAATATGGATGATTACAATGTCTTTATGGCTTCCTTTAATCGGGATAATCTGTACTATGAAGTTCGACCTAAAGGCAAAAAAGAAGATGCAGCCAGAAATATTGTACAATTTATCAAGCAGCATCTTGGCAAATCAGGTATTATATATGTACAAAGCCGAAAAGCTACAGAAGAACTGGCAAGGCTTTTAAATGTAAACGACATCAAAGCAGCTCCATACCACGCTGGCTTAGATGCCAAAACCCGGAGTCAGGCACAAGATGCTTTCCTGATGGAAGACGTAGATGTTATCTGTGCTACGATTGCTTTCGGAATGGGGATTGATAAGCCTGATGTGCGTTTTGTTATTCACTACGATATTCCAAAAAGTATAGAAAATTATTATCAGGAAACTGGGCGTGCAGGACGTGACGGTTTGGAAGGTATTTGCGTTTCCTATTATTCTTATAAAGATGTTTTAAGACTCGAAAAATTTCTACGCGATAAACCAGCCGCTGAACGTGAAATGGGCGCACAATTACTCGATGAAATAACAGCCTACTCCGAGACAGGAGGTTGTCGTCGTCAATTCTTATTGCATTACTTTGGTGAAGACTTTGAAGCGGATAATTGTAATGAAATGTGTGACAATTGTCGCCACCCGAAAGAACGTGTAGATGCCAGGGAAGAGCTGAAACATACTATTCAAGCTGTTTTAGAACTTAATGAAAATAATCGTGTAAAAGCTATTCTAGACTTCGTAACAGGCAAGAAAACCAAGGAAGTATCGGATTATGGCTTGGATAAAAGCGACTTGTTTGGTATAGGCAAAAATAAAGAAGATCATTTCTGGAATTCTGTTTTGCGCCAGGCTTTACTTAATAAATATCTTCGTAAGGAAATCGAGAATTACGGCATTTTGAAAGTCACAGAAAAAGGGCATGAATTTATCAAGTCTCCTTCTGCTTTCAATATTCCAATGAATCACGATCATGAAAAACTAGCCGCAGCAGATTTAGCAAATGCAGCAGCTTCAGCTAAGTCAGCAGTATTGGACCCAACGCTGTTCAATATGCTAAAAGACTTGCGTCGAAAAGTAGCTAAAGAGAAAAATGTACCTCCTTTTGTTGTATTTCAAGACCCATCTCTAGAGGATATGGCTACCCAATATCCAATGACGGTCGAGGATATGGGGAATATTTCGGGCGTTACTAAGGGGAAAGCTGTACGCTATGGTAAGAAATTTCTTGAAATGATTATTCGATATGTAGAAGAGAATGACATAGAGCGCCCAACAGATGTAGTTATCAAATCTGTACCCAATAAATCAAGCCAGAAAGTTGCTATCATCCAAAGTATAGATAGAAAAATTCCATTAGAAGATATTGCCCGCACTAATCGGATGAAAATGGAGGAGCTTTTGCATGAATTGGAAATGATCGTTAACTCAGGTACAAAAATCGATATTGACTATTATATCGAAGATAATGTAGATGAGTACTCTATAGAAGATATTCATGATTATTTTCTGGAAGCAGAATCAGATTCTCTCAAAGATGCTTACGAAGAATTGAAAGAAGACGATATTACGATAGAGGAAATTCAGTTGATGCGCATCAAGTTTATCTCTGATCTAGCGAATTAAGAGCTTGTTTAAATAGATATAATTCAGTCCTGGCACTTACTTAATGCATCAATCATTATATCTGCTGGAAGAACGATTTACTCTCGGAAGCTTCTGTCTATACCTCATCCTATTCGTCTTATAAGGCGACAGTTCTACTGTAAAAGCTGCTGCAAAAATGCTGGAATACTTAGGGTTTGTAACATTGAACTCTTGCTGATAAGTATAGGAAAGCCTTACAGTGTTTCGCTTTGATAAAGGATATGAAAATCCAGTGGACAGACGAAACTTATTCAGTTCTGATTCTTTATTGGAAATGTCGTAAAATATCTCGCTGGAAATATATGGACGAAATTCTATATCATCTTTTTTCTTTTTCGCCTTATTTCTAGGTTTATCATACCTGAATGTAATTTTTGAACGGAATGCCCGCTCTGCATCAAGCTCTCCTTCTAAAGTATAATCCTCCTGATAACGAAGCCGCAGTATGATGTCTAATCTCGGAGGTATATTTTGAGGTTTGACCACCAGATCAGCAAAATATCTTTGCTCATATTTATTTTCCCGAATGGTAAAGCGGTAGCCACCGGCAATACTATAGCGATTGCTCAGCCTGAAATCTAATCCTAAATTGACAAAAGTGGATTTAAAGCGGGAAATATTATTATCCAAACGCACCTGTTCTTTTACCGACAGCGTGACGTTTTTTCCAATACCTTTTTCTACTTCTATTCCTTTCCAAATTTCTGCATCATATATCTGAGCAGATAAAATATTGGTAAAAAAGAATATTCCCGCCACCAGCAGGCTATTTTTCAAATAGCCTGATGAGGGCTTTGTTTTCATATCGTGGCTTCTTCTAATTGACCGGCTCCATTATATTGTGCCCTGTCCATAGCATCCAAATCAACTTTTGTTTCCAGTTGGTCTTTGAATTCATCTGCATTGTAATGAACATATAAAACAGCACTATCATTTAAATAATTGACCGAATATACTTCAATTTTCTTGATGGGCAAACCCATTCTTTCTTCCAGATCAGCTTTGAGCTCGTTATAACGACCTGGTTGTACCAGGGAAACTTTCTCATAAGCTACCTTGCGGATGGTAATATTTTCTTTGAAATAAGATTTTTCCAACAAATAAATACCAGCAACAATACTGAAATTGATGAATAATAATTCTACGACACCTAAATTGCTGACATCCATTGCATTCATTACTGCAATACAGACAACGGCAAAAAGGTAGGTCATATCCTTTATACTAATGGTTTGCGTTCGGTAACGCATGATAGAGAATAGGGCAAATAAACCAAAGGCAAAGCCCATCCCCAACTCTACATTAACCATCAGATGGCAAAGGAAGAAAATTAGAATGTTAAAAATAAAATAAGTGAAGATGTGATCTCGCTTATCATTATTCGCACTGTAAATAACCTTAACTATAAGGTATACAATGGTAATATTGAAACCAAATTTCAATAAAAGGTCAGACATGTTGTCAGGATTAAACCAGTTGATGTCTAATATCAATGGATGCAATGTCTCTATAAACGTCATTTTGCGTGATTTTTGCTAGTTGTAACATTTTCTTCTTGAACTGATTGCGCTTGATAGAATCAAGACAAGTCATCACTCCAAGACAGTATTTACTTAATCTTATAGGATATACTCTATTTTTATGAAGCGCCTGCACTGCAGGAGACTTCCTGTTGAAACGCTCCTGTTTGACTTCTATGATCGCCATGTCCGGGTGTTCCACTACTTCTCGTAAATAATAGTTTTGAAAACTTAAATTTACATCAATGGTTACTCGTTCTGTCAAATCTTTATTAGCCAATGTAATACGTCTGTAAAACACCAATACAGAAGGCTCCAGTTGCTCAATATTCAGTGGAGTATTTTCTTTTAAAAACTCAACTGAAGTAGGACTCAAATTATATTCAATATCGTCTGTTTGTATGCGTTTCTTTATTGTCCGTTTCTTATTAGACTTAAATTTTACCTCAAGAAAAGACATGTTAGATTCTATATATTTTCTGAATCGAATCTTATAACGGTTGGAATGTCCGTTATGATGTTTCATATATAAACCCAAGGTGGCATAGTCATAGTACAGCGATTCGTAAGAACTTATTCTTCGACCATCTATCTGGAGTACAAAATAGTCTCGGTCTAGCATACGTAAAACATTAGGCAACTGTTCCGTTTTTATGACCATTTTTGTATCCTGACGATTCATTAGCTTTACGCTGTCCAATTCTTTTAATGTAATAGACTGGTAGTCTGCCAATGTTTCAAGTATTCTTTTATTTTGTAACTGGATATTCAACATGTCTCATTATTAGGAATTAGGAGGTAATTTTCATAATGTATTAATTGTAGGGAATATTGTGCTCGGAATTTATTTTTTCAGTACATATATTAATGCTATAGACATTAAATGAACTCAAAACAGTTGCACAACAAGCCATACTTTATTTTATAGATTACAAGTGTATTAGATTATTTAATAAATTAATAGAATTGGTCAGGTATTGTTCGTGACAGGGTATTTGCTACTTGTGACGTGTAATTTTCACTTTTATGATTAATTTTTTATCCCTAAAAATGATTCTTTGTGACATTAATGTTTTTACTATTTTTTAAAGAAAGTATGATATTGCTGTTTTTAATGCATATGAAGAACTCAAAATACCCAAAATAACAATGTTGTAAAATTTTTGTGCGAAAATAAAGCTGTTTATCAGTGAGTTGTGCTTCATGTACAATACTTTTTTTAGTGAAATCTTGTTTAAACCAACAAAGAAAATTACCTTTGCAGTCCAATTGCCCAAACAGGGTATTTATTTTTAAAAAAAAGAGGTTCTACATATGGTCAATTTAATAGACCAGACCTCTGTTAGATTTCAAGGAAATGAAAGCTAAATTATATAAAACAAAGTCGGCCAGAAAAGAAGACGTAGTACATAGCTGGTGGGTTATTGATGCCGAAGACCAGACACTTGGTCGCATGTGTACAAAAATCGCTCAGGTATTACGTGGCAAGCACAAGCCTAGCTATACACCACATGTTGATTGTGGAGACTGCGTTGTCGTATTAAATGCAGACAAAGTTCGCCTGACAGGTAATAAGATGAATGATAAGAATTACATTCATTATACAGGTTATCCGGGAGGTCAGCGCAGTATTCCTGCCAAAGAACTCATAGAGAAAAAACCTCGTGCTGTTATTGAAAAAGCGGTCAGAGGTATGTTGCCAAAAACTAAACTAGGCAACCAAATGATTAAAAAGTTATTTATTTACACTGATGGCGAGCACCCACATACTGCTCAAAAGCCACAGAAACTTGAATTATAATTTAAAAGTCAGTCAAACTGACTTAATGCAATTTTAATATGGAAGTAATAAACGCATTGGGTAGAAGAAAAGCTTCAGTATCTCGTGTATATCTTTCTCAGGGATCTGGTAAGATTACTGTAAATGGAAAAGATTACAAAGAATACTTCACCCAACAACATATCCAATTAGCTCTTGTTGACCCGCTGAAAGTTATTGAAGCCGAAACATTGTACGATCTGAAAGTAAATGTATACGGTGGTGGCTTTAAAGGACAGGCAGAGGCTACACGTCTGGCAATTTCTCGTGCATTGGTTAAAATCAATGAAGAATTCCGTTCTCCATTGAAAGCTAAAAAATATATGACACGTGATGCACGTGAGGTTGAACGTAAGAAATATGGTAAACCAAAAGCAAGAAAGAGCTTCCAGTTCTCTAAACGTTAATTTTACATTGGCGTATTGGTTTATTTGTTATTCAAAAATTTGAGCTAAAAGCTTATCAAAATAGAAGGTAATGCAGACACCGACTTATAAAGAAATGCTAAATGCCGGGGTACACTTCGGGCATCTAAAAAAGAAATGGAATCCAAAGATGCAGCCTTATATCTTTATGGAGCATAAAGGTATTCACATCATTGACCTGAATCGTACTTCTGAGTGCCTGGAACGTGCAGCAAAGGCTATGCGTCAGATTGCAAAATCTGGTAAGAAAATATTATTTGTCGCTACAAAAAAACAAGCGAGAACGATTGTTGCAGAAGCTGCGCAGAGTGTAAATATGCCTTATGTAACCGAACGTTGGTTAGGGGGGATGATGACCAATTTTTCTACGATTAGAAAGTCGGTCAAAAAAATGCAGCACTACGAAAAAATGCTGAAAGATGGTACATTAACAAACGTTACTAAAAAAGAACGTTTGATGATTACCCGTGAAAAAGCAAAGTTGGAAAAGGTATTGAGTGGTATTGAAAACCTCAATCGCCTGCCTTCAGCGATCTTTATCGTTGATATTTCT
This sequence comes from Saprospiraceae bacterium, assembly GCA_020627965.1. Classification (GTDB taxonomy): domain Bacteria; phylum Bacteroidota; class Bacteroidia; order Chitinophagales; family Saprospiraceae; genus JAHDEO01. The sequence continues at coordinate 19,643 of JAHDFX010000112.1, forward strand.
CACGAACATATTGCATTGGCAGAAGCTAAGAAAATCGGATTACGTACTTTCGGTTTGGTAGATACTAACTCTGACCCG
>JAHDFX010000003.1 GCA_020627965.1 Saprospiraceae bacterium
TATAACCCCAGAAAAAGAACAAACCGTGTGAATTTGTATTGCTCTCTACATTCTTGGGTTCTTTACTCTCCCAAAGCCCAGACCCAATCACCTTGCACATTCATATAACCGACCTTATTTCCTTGCTCAATACGCAATAAACCCTCACCGACATAGCGAATCAGCTCATATTCCGGCTCCAGAATAACTTCACCAGAGATATTAGCAATGCCTGAAAAACGGCTCACACGCACCTTGGCGTAACCCTCTTCAAAAGGATATATCCTGCTAAATTTTGGCGCTATCAGTGGAATACCTTTGTGATTGAGCAAACCCCAGCGATTGCGGTACTTGACCGGGGCTACTCCGTACTGGAAAGGCATAGCATTCTGGAAATACCCTTTATACAAATTGCCATTTTCCATGATGAAATAATACTTGTGATTACGGGTACGGACTAAGCCACGACCTTCTGTGAAAGCCAGTAAGCTGGCTATTTTAGGCTGAATGAAATATTGACCAGTAGAGTCGATCAAACCTGAATTTCTATAACCCATATATACTACTGCTCTGCCGCCCTGAAAGTCTTTGCATTTAGAATACTTTGCAGGAATAACTTCCTGACCTTTTTTATCAACAAAACCCCATCTGCCTTTTTCTATAAAACGACCACGACCTTCGTGAAACGGCTCTACACGGGTATATTTAGGACTGACGATCTCTTCTCCTGTAGCATTGATATAGCCAAAACGATTGTTCACCCGAACAGCAGCTACACCATCGCTCAATGGGTCGATTTTCTGGTATTTTTGCGAAGTTATTTTTTCTCCCTGACGGTTAATAAGCCCATAAGCGGCACCATTACTATTCAGTCGGACGATGGCTACACCTTCTTCTGAAAAAGGCTCTATTTTTCGGTATTTAGGCTTGAGAATATACTGACCTTCCGGGCTAATAAGCGCATATTCATTGCTGATACGAACCCTTGCCGTGCCATTGTCAAAATCGAAACATTCATGAAAAGCTGGCTCTATGATCGTATCGCCTCGCTTGTCAATATAACCGATAAAACTGCCACTTTCTCGCGCCCAGGCCAGCCCTCCTCTAAAGTTACCAACTTTGCGGAATTTATGTTCGATAACCTGGTCTCCATTGGTATTGATATAACCCCATTTTCTACCAAAACGAACGGCTGCTACGCCTTCACTAAAAGACTGAACTTTCTCATATTTAAATGGAGTCACCAGTCGTCCTTTAATATCTGCAAATGCCCATTTTTCTCCCTTTTTTACACCAACTCTGTTCTCTGAGCAAGAGGTTACGTCATCATAAATAGCTTCTACAATAACTTTTCCAGTAGAGTCAATAATACCGTATTTTTCCTTATTGGCAACAATGCGCAGAATTCGGTTCTCAGCTTCTGTAACAAAATCAATATCATCAAATTCAGGCTCTAGTAAAGTGCCGCCCGCTTCATCAATCATCCCCCATTTACCATTTATTTTGACCAATGCAGTACCATTTTCATAATCTCTGACAAACTCATAATCAGGAGGAATAACAATTTTGCCCAAAGTGTCAATAAACCCCCAGGCACAGCGCTCACATTCCAGCGTACCCTGACGAAATAGCTCAAGGTCGTATTTGGTCATACTTTCCATGGTGGTAGTCGCCATCAAAGATTTTATATGTTCACCCAATTCGCCCAGATGATATTTTGCTTTTGGGGCTTTGGCTGTGATAAAGCCCTTCCAACTGGCTCTGGCACGACCATTCCTGAATTCACCGATCCAACGGCAATTATCTTCAATAACACCTCCCTTACGGGAAATGAGTCCCTGACGTCCGTCTACAAAAACACAACGTGCAGCAGGCAGGTTTTTCTTCAGAATATCATCCATTCGAATGTCAATAATATTAAGCTCAGTCGACAACATACCTCGATCATTATTCACGATGCCAAAGATATTGTGGAACTTAAAGCGGGTACGATCAAAAGACTGCTGTGAAACAGCCTGTTTGGAAACTATGGTAAAACCCTGTTCGTGATAAATTTGAATATTATTGTAAGTCGGCGCAATGACTACTTTCCCTGATGCTCTGTCTCTTAAGCCCCATTTTCTTTTTTCTACACTATAATACCATTCAAATTTTCTCAGCAATTTATCATTCCAATTTTCATTAAAACTACCATTGCCGGAAAGGCGCTGATTGTTTTTTCTACGAATTTTAAGTGTACCGTACTTTTTAAAATTATCTTCTTCTTCAAGCTCGCCATCTTCATTGAATGTCAGTACACTAAGTTGCTCGCCAATAAAAGCCCTGGCTACGCTATTGTTGATATTGATCTTTTCATATTTTACATCAACAACTAAGTCACCTTTAAGATTGACTACACCAAAAAGTCCATTTTTACGAACAGTTGCTATACTGCCAGATAATGGAGCGATATAATCATATTCTATTGGGATAAGTATGTTGCCCCCAGGTTCGGCTACACCCCATTGAGTACCTTTTTGAACCCGAAAAAGATTGGGACCATAATGCTGAATACCATTATAATCAGCTTCAAAAAGTTGTTCTCCATTAGCGTGAATTAATCCGGCTTTACCATTTTTGATCGTATAAGCATACAGCGTAGACAATGCATTAAAATGATCGAATCCTTCCTGTGCAATAAGGGTTTTTGCCGCATAGGAATAAAGCCCCTTCGAAGTCGGAGATGCTAAGAGAACAAAATTATTATTTAATTTTTCAAACTGTGGCCAGGTATTTTCAAGTAATACTTCTCCTATTCTTGAACTTGCTCCCCAATGCCCCGATTTTTTGAAAAAGAATAAACTGTCATTATGAATATTGACATCTTCATATTTGCTTTCAAGAATCGTATTGCCTTGTATATCTGTGAGCCCTATACCTTGAAGGCTGTCATAAGTTAATACGTAATCTTCCTCATACAGCTTTAGTCTGTCGTAAGCAGGGGGACAAACTTTTCGCCCTGATTGGTGTACCATTCCCCATTTATCACCTTTTGTGTAGGCAATAAATTCATCTCCCCGTACTTCCAGCAATTGATATTCTTCATCAAGAATAGTGTTCCCGTCAAGATTAATAACAGTCCATTTTTTAGCATTAAATACAGAAAATAGTTGGTCACTTAAAATGTTGATGTCATCATAATCAGTTGGCAGAATGATTTGTCCTTCTTTATTAATTAACCCAACCTGGTCATTTTGTTGAATGATGGCATACTGCCCGTCAAAATCGCCAATAATGTCATAGGAAGGCGGCACGACTAGCTGTCCCTGTGCATCAATGAGCCCCCATTTATTCTCTATTTTAACAGGGTAGCGTTGTTGAGATAAGCTGTAAAATGGTAGTAAGATCAGCAGTAAAGTCTGGATAATGCGCATAGGTTGAATTGGTTGTGTAGATTATTGGGGTACACTCTTAATGCTAAAAACGGAAAAAGATACAGAAGAATTGTAAAATAAGCAATCGCTTTTAAAGTCTAAACGTGTCCTTAGATAAGGTTATATCTGCCTGGGGCTATAATATTATTAGGGTCAAAAGTCTTTTTCATATCTCTGACGGTTTGCCAGAATGTATCATCTTTATCTGTGATCTGCTCCATGTCATCAATAGAAACACGATAAGGGATATAGCCCTTTTCTCTGTACAGGTAATGAAGTTCATTTAGTTTTGCTTTTACCTCCACCGATTTTCCTGGTATTTCTTTGTCAAACAGGACATTAATAACAGCCCCTAATGTATTTGTATTAAAAGTATTTAGGGTGATATAGGCATTTAGGCCGGCTTCAGATAATTTTTCTTTGGTTATTTCAATTAGCTCGGTTGCATATTTGCCCTTGAGGGGGATTAAAGGAAGAATAAACAGCGTGCCTGTGGCGTGATGCTGTGGCTGAGCGAAAGTAGGAATATTTTTTTTATTCCAATAAAGTGATTTAAGTGTTTCATTCGTGGGAATTCCTTTAACAATTTTGAAGAGGGGAGTGATAGCTTGTAAAACGGCATTTTGCTGCGCTACGGAAGGAATAAAAGACAATTTATTTAGCCATTTTTTGGTTCGTTCAATTTTTTTATCGCTGATAAGCATAACCCTTCCATAGCGTGATAAGCGTTTTTTTATTAGGATAAAATTTGTTTTTACTTGCTCTTTTGTGCCTGAAAGCGCTCCGCCGGCAGTCCATGCATTGTTCATGGAACTAAGTACATATTGATGAGCAATTTTATGAGCATTAGAATAGCTTATTTTCTTTTTTTCTTGATAAAAACCAGCCAGTATAGGAACGAATGTACTTGTTGTACGGGCTTTGTTGGCTATATGTACAATACTGTTCCAGATTTCCTGTCTGCGCAAATAAGCTATATCATCAATAAAGTCGGCTAATTGAGATTGCTTATTCAGCCCGCATACTACCATTGTATGGAGTTCTTTTTGAGGAATGAGTTGTATAGCTGCTTTTGTAATGATGCCATAATTGGACTGAGAGAAGAGCCCATTTAGGGATGGGCCAATGCCATGAGGATATAGGTGTTTTGTGTTAGCATTTTTATAATGACCAAAACCTGTTTTAAGGACTTGACCATTACCCAACATAATTTCTAATCCAAGTATATCATCAATACGAAGATTAAAATAACCATCTCCTCTGTCCAGTGCGTTCCCCAATACACTGGTATCTCTCCCAGAACCAGTCACATTCATGATGAACGGGAGCTGATGTTTTTGAATATAGTCGTAAAGTTGTCCTTGTGTGACGCCTGGCTCTATTAATGTATAACCATATTCCTGGTTAATTTCAATTTTGTTCAATAATGATAAATCGACAATAATATTATGGTCTTTTACGGGCAGTTTGGAACCTAGTCCCCAGTTTTTTCCTGTACTAACCGGATAAAGAGACGCATAGAATTTGTTGGCAATACTTACTAACTGACTAATTTCGGCGACATCTATAGGTTGTACCACAGATGTCACCGTACGATCAAAATTACCTGTATTGAGGCACTGATAGTCTATTTTTTCCTGCTCATAAATGAATCGCTCACCAAATACACTTTTTAGTTCTTGATGTAATATTTTTGTTTGATTTTTCATGCTGCCTTATTGAACTCCATAGGGCTTTCAATAAGTTCATAATGATACTTTTGCGCAGATCTTTTAAATCGTGGATTTACATAAGCTAATTTCATAAATAAAGGTACACCCATCTTACCCACTTTATTGTAAAGCTTTGGTATATCGAACATGTCGAAACCTACATATTTCAGGAGCCTTACGAAAGGGCTTCTCTTTACAAGGTGTAAGGCATTAAAACGCTCACCTGGATTTGCATTAACAAAGAAAGTATCATACCTATGTATGTCGGCATACAATAATGATATATTGGCTAGTGCAGCAAAAGTTTCCGTGCTTCTGTATTTTTTTAAAATACAAAATTGTGAAATCTCTGCGGTTTTACCAGCGCATAGACTTTTTATATTCCATTGCTTTTCAATGGGTAAGCCTAGTTCTTCATCATAAGGAATAAGTCTACTGGTTCCTACAGGAAAGCCATTCACGAACATAAGGAAATGAATGGCATGTGGATCATATCTATCCCCACCCTTACAGTAGTTCTTTAGTTTTGAAATCTTCATTTCTTCCACAAATACCTGATGGCGTATTTGTAGGCATAATTGCAAGTCTTGTTGGGATAAGACTTGCTTTACTCGCACATTTGTTAGGTTCATAATCCCATTTTTGTAGGCTTGTCACGGCCTATGCATTATTTAATTATGGTTTGTTGGGAAGGATTACTTAGGCATTGTTTTCCGGCACAATAATAGTAAATTTAATTTAAATTTATAATAAAAAAGTTAATTTGATTGAAAATAATCTTCTCCTTCAAAACATTTAGATTGGAAAAATGCAGATAATAGCCAGTTATCATTAACCCCCAATCAGTTTTTTTGATTAAAGGTTATGTACAAAATTTCGCTGATGTTGATGTTTCTTAAATAAGAATTAAGAGGGATACCAGAATAGTGGAAAAACATACTACCAATATAAAATATATTACTTTAGCATAAAAGTAATATATCTAATGGGAACGTAAGTTCCCTTGATTGTCTTAGTGTAAGTAGAATAATTTTTCGTAGCATGAGAAAAGATGGAAGGAGAATACTCAGCCACATTTTAGATTAAATCAAATATACGAATAAAATTTAATAAAAACTCATTGCCGTAGGAAAAAAATACAAATTTTCATTTTATGCAAATATTTTAGGCAGCATATCCATATATTTTTGATTGTTTAATTTTGCTTGAAGCCAGAAGGCATAATTGATTAATTCATTAGATCCGGGTTCGAATGGTAATGCGTTATTAATAAAGTCGTCAATTTTTGTTTTGAGTTCAGGTGGGAACTGGGTTCGAACTTTTTTTATTACTTGCGTAAGTAAAGAAAGGAAATTGTTTTCATGGGCATATTCTTTTTTATTCAACATTTTTCCATGCTTCCTTTTGATTTCTTTAATTCTATTTTTTGAATACTCATACTCTGTATTATCGAACCTGAGCATAACTTCAAGCAAACGTATTCTAAGTTTCCATTCTTCTGAAAGGCTGTTGAAAGCAGGGTTAATGATAATAAATGCCAGATTTTGAATAGCTTTATTGAGTTCATTTGTCAGGTAATACAGAGAACTAAGATTGAGATAAGTAAATATAAGATGATTGATATTGTCCTTGATGAGTCTCTCTTGCTTTATTTTTTCTAATAAATCTATTGCTACTTGATGTTGGTTGGAGAAGGTATAATAGATAACTTTGTTTTGATATAATAACCAGATATACTTGTCGTGTAATAAGTCGTTATATTCGTTGAGCGCAACTTCTAGTTCTTGTGTATATTGCCCAAACATAGAAGGTCTTTTCGTTTTGATGATAGCGTTATTTATCCATACGAGCATAAGTATTTTTTCTTCATGATTGGAACGATCAAATATCTTCTCGCTGAGAAACTCTTGATAAGAACTAACTGAAAAATTTAGTAAGCCCTCAAAGTCTTTCTTTTGTAGCAAAACATTCCGAATACTTTTATTGATCTGAAAACGTACTTTTTGAGATTGTAATAGGGCATTTTCCTCTTGTAGCTGACTGATATGCTCATCAAGAAGTTTCGTGATCTCATTTTCTTTACCAGAGAAGTTGGTACGTCGTAGTTTTTGTACGAGATTAGCCCTTAACAAATTACTATCTTTAGTTAAGGACGTTAGATGGTCATTCTCTTTATATTTTAATATGATGTTGGGAAGGTCTGGTAAATGTATGTGATGTGCGATTTGTAGTTGTTTCTCATAAACTACATTCAGAAGCGCATAGTTTTCCTGTTTTGTAGCCAAGGTTTCGGCTTTTATGAGATAATAATTTGCCTCTTCAAAATTAGATTTAAATGTATTGACTTTGGCTAATTGTAAATACTGATAAATTAGAAATTCGTCATCTTTATGCCTGTGTAGTTGTGCCAGACTATCTTCAATATCCCTAATAAGTCGATTTTTTAACCTGTAATAACTGTTCTTAGAATTATCTGGAAATAGTTTTTGAATAAGTACATTGTCATACTCATCCTTGCCATATTTTCTGATGTGATCAAATAGCTGAATGAGTTTTTTGTTGCCAGTAGGACTAGCAAACCGGGAAGCATATATTTTAAAATTCCTAGCCTCTTGTTTGTTTAAATTAGCAATAAGTTTTGTCAGTTTATAACTCATATCTTTCTTTGAGTTTGTAAGCATTGGGTCACAAAATAAACAAAAAAATGTATCTACTCAAATCTAGAATGTTTATCTTAAGATAAAAGAATAACTTAATCTAAAATAAATTATGATGATACATCACTTTAAAATAAAGTTAAGGGTATTAATTCTTCTTTTATTTACTGCTTCACTTGTCTACGGACAACCAAATAAAAGAATTGACTTATTGCATTTTAGTATGCCTGATAATGTTGGTTTGAATGGCTCATTTACAGTAAATGGCTATATAAAAAATACAGGCAATGGCACCATAAAAGAAGGCACGGTCATTCATGGTATGATAGAAACATCTGTTGTACCAGAGAATACCTCTATAGAAACAGGGGGCGTTAATGTTAACTATCTACCTCAGATGACTTTGGGTAAATTACATGCAGGAGATAGTGTTTATATAGAACATATCATTCAAGTAGATCCAGGTTTATTTAGCCCAGGTGTCAGTAGTATTGTAATTATTTGGCCAACTTCTCAAATAATTGATATAGAGGATAGTATTCGGTTTGAACAATCTATTTATGTCAACACGAATCCAGGAAATACAAGTCTAACCATAGGTGATTCAGACAACATTACTGTGATTGATAATAATAGAAGAGGTGCTGAGCCTGTATTGGCTGAAGAACTGATCCAGTTCAATCTCCCCAACCCAAAAGTATTCACAACATTTACAGCTAAATTTTATGATGTCAACGGACAACTTGTAGCAAAGAGAACTATTACATGCAACCAGAAAGCAGAATTGAAAATAGGAACGGATATGCTGGTGAGCGGACAAAAATATTCTCTTATACTTGTAGATGAAAACAGACAGAAAATTCTCTTGAAAAAGAAAATTATCAAAAGATGAGTTCTTTGATTTTCTTTAGTAAATATTGGAATTAATGAGACTCTTATTCTTGGTCTCATTCTATATTTAGGTTTTTAAATCAAGGAGGTAAATTGTGGTTTCAGCTCAGTTTGTCTTCTTATATTTTGCTTGATTTTTGTCTTTGAAAATGTAAGAAAAAAATGCGAAATAGAGCCTAATAATAGCATAACAACTTCCTGAAGAGAGTAGTTTTTGTTTGAAAAACGCTGATTTTACCTAAAGAAATACCTTTTTCTTACACACCCAAAACATAGTTTTAGATTGAACCCTGTGTAAAATAATACTTTTAATAAGAACTGTAGTACTTGATCGAATATTGGCGTTGTTCTTTGTTAGGTGAGGTAAGTGTTTGATTATTAGTTGTTTTGTTTTCGTTCGTTAGTGAATTGTGTGTTTTTATATTAGGTTGTTTTTTGATTTTTTTTACGCAAATAAAATAGTCACTAATATTCATTTGCTTCTTTTTGCCTTATGCATCCTTTTTTATTTGATCAGAGTCAATATGAGTGTCTGGTCTAATTGCATAATCGAGGTTGTGGTTTTCACAACTTAAGTTATATAGATCAACTTGCATGAAGTTTTACCATTATAAACTAATTAATCATCAAAGTAAAAAAATTAAATCATGAGAAAATTATTCTTACTAAGTATTTTAGCCCTAACTACAATATTTGTTGCTTGCGAACAGCAAGAACTGATATTTAATGAAACAACTGATGGAGTTATTGAAAGTACAGTAGAGAGAACAGGCATGACAGGTGAGGTTGCAGATGCACCTACTACCAGAAATAATGATATTGTTCTTCCTGCAAGCCTGACATTATATGCTGGTCAAAATATTGAGGCAGGTCAAGTAAAAATAACTACAGATGGAGTAAGCCTGTTTGTTACTTATGTAACTAATGACGGTTGGGAATTGGGAACTACACATTTGTATGCAGGGGCATGTGATAATATGCCACTTACGGGCAAAGGAAATCCGAAGATCGGTCAATTCCCATATGTTATTGATGTTAGAGGAGAAGATAGTTATACCTTTGATCTTTCCCTTGAAGAAATTCTTAATAAAGACGAAGACCCTATTTCTGCTGCGACGGGTTGTTTTTGTCTAGCTGCTCATGCAGAATTAACAAAAGCCAACTCCGATGATACAGGAGCAGATGAAGAAGAAACTGGTTGGGCAGATTGGGCAACTGAATTTGAGGGTAACAGATGGGGAGGCTATACAGAAATTTGTCTGTAGTCGACCTTATTTCAACGAAAAATAAACCATGCCTAATACCATTTAAGATATGGTAAAACTTAAGCAAGTGGGGGTGAAAGCGCATAAAGATGCACTTTTCATCCCCTTTTATTTATCTTTAAAATGGTTGATTAGTTACACCCATCAATCTCTACCGATAAAGTAGTATTACTGCCCACACTGAATCCTTGTTCCAAACAAATAATCTGCCCTGCTTTTATTTGAACATTGCCACCATTTGGAACAACTCCATCTGCATTGATATTATTACTTACCTGATATATACCACTATTTATATTACCACTTAATGTCTGAGAGAATAGGCAGGAAATACCAGTCGTAAAAGTAAAAGGGCCTGCACATTCCGACAACATAACTGTAGTGCCGGGGGTAGGAGGGAGGTAGGAGCCACTAGGGAAGGGGGAGTTGGTGGTGGCATTGCTTAGTCCGCCTTCAAGTTGATTAGTACCACTATATAACCAGTTACTAGAGACAAAAACTCCTCCATTACTGCCCAGCTCATTTTTCCTGTATGCCCAGCCATCAAGATACTCCCATGTAGTATTAGTACCGTCTGTGTTAACGTCTCCAAATACATCGACAACTATCCCGTTCTGAAATAATTCAATAGCATCATCACCATTAATGAGTAATGCACTATCAACATAATCGGCATTAAATCCGAAGAAGTCAGAAAATGAAGTGCCTTCTGATGTGATATATAAATATGTACCCGCTGTGGCGCTAATGGCAGGAAAACTGAACTCTGGTGAACCTGTTGCTCCGAAACCATTATTAGCCGAACTGACTCCATATACACTAATATCTGAAATATCGTTCAGGACGTATAATTCTATTCCTTTAGGCGTGCCACCTGACAAGGGACCGTCAAAGGCACCAGTTATAATAAGGTCTGAACTATTGACGACAACGGTGTCTATACATTCTGCGCATACGTAGTAATCATAGGTAGTCAATGGAGATAAACCACCAAGTGGATATGAATTACTTATCCCCGAAATACTTGTTCCTGAGCCAGGAGAAAAACCACTTTGTCCCCATTCTATTTGAAAACTATTGGCATCAGATGTCCAGACCAATTCAGCAGAGGTGTCGCTTATGTTAGTTGCCAGCACACCAGAAGGAGCCGGACAAGCATCTACAACTTGCTCACAAACAGATAATTTCATAATGACAGGATAATGGTCAGACATGATTTTGAGTTCGTTTTCTAATGGAAATATTCCTGCTGTAGCATCACTGTTTAATATACCTGGGCTGCCATAGGTTTGATAAGTTCCCAGCACATAAGAAAGCATATTTTGATTATCATTAATCGCTGGGTTGATAAAAATATGGTCAAATCTATCATCCAAACCACCTGGAATACCATCATTGCCATACAAATCTATAGATTCACCTGCGCCTCTCGTAGATTGGGTAAATTTATAAGCATCACCACTTGTGTTTCTTGTCCAGCCACCTAGTTTATCATAGAGTTGTTGTGTATTTGAACCGCTAGTCATAGTAACATATGCAGGTTCGCTATACACAGAACCACTGAGATTGTCACTATAAAAATTGAAATCTCCTGCAACGACCATGTTGGTATTGGATGCTAAAGTATTAATGAAATTCATAAGGTCTGTCGCACCAAGATCACGAAGTTCTCTGTCTGCAATTTCATTGCCATTTGCTTCATCTGAACCAGCTTTGAAGTGGGCACTATAAAACTCTACAGGCACATTGATGCCCGAACAGGAATTCGTAATTTCCATTTGATAACGACTTGTGGCTCTTGGTGTGATGACTGAACCGTTCGGACCACTAGTGCTGCTTCTTGGTAGTTCCTGCTGAGCGATGAGGTCTAATATGTCATCATTATAGATCAACATATTACCCAAAGCAAAGTCGGATGAACCATAAGCAAAAAATGACGGAGCATGATTATAAGTCTTCCCTAATGTGCCATTGGTATTTAATTCATTGACCAATAAAGTAGCACCAGAAATATCTTTCATTTCCTGAATAATGATAACGTCAGCATCTGCATCTTCTACAATTTGCCGGAAATAGCTGGCTCTGGCAGCATCGTCACTTATAGATGAATTATTGGATGGATTAGGAAAATTGAGAAGGTTGTAAGTCATAACAGTCAACTCAGTTGAGGACTGTGCATACAAAGTCAGGCCACCTATTATGGCAGCTACAGTAAGTAGGTATTTCATGTATTCAATTTGTTTGGTTTAGATCAAATATACTCGTATAAAAGTATAAACAGTTTTATGTATATCAAAGGTTATATTCTTACTTAGAATACATGTGAATAATTTTACACATGTTTAGGGTGTAATTTTTTACTTTACAAATGGATTATATTAGTGTAGTTTCAATTGTTTTTGTAAATTTTAAGCTGTAATTTTTTTGAATAAAAAAATTGCAGCTATGACAATGTTATGATAAAACATCTGCTTTATTTAAATACATTTGCACCTCGAAATAAAATACAATTTTACTAATAATTAAACCTTTAATTAAATGAAACGAAGTCTTGTCTTTTTACTAGCATTAACGCTATTCTTTTCTTGTAACAAAGAAACAATTATAGAACCATTTGATGGAGATGTTGATGCTGTAATCAATGCCCATTTACATGCAAATAACGAAGTGTTCAACTGGAACATGGTGAATAATGATGTGCTTTGGGCTGCTATAGAGCAGGGTGATTATGTAGTGACAGTTGGTTATGGAGATGACTACGAATATGCAATTGCCAACCAACCCGAATTAGTCAAAGAACAGCTTATCCAAAAAATTTATAACTTGGAAAATGAATTATCTGATGTTGAATTGGATAGATCAAATGTTGTTATAAAAGAAGATCGTGACCTGACTTATTTTGATGTATTTATTCGCAACAGAGCAACACTGGATATGCTGACTGAGGAGTCAGGAATCAGATATGTTGAGCCAGGTAATTACACATACAACAAACAAACGCCACAAAGCAACCGTTCTGGTTCTGGTTGCGGAACCGATGCACAAAACATCAGTTCAGCCGATTATACCGTAGTAGCGCCTGCTGCATGGGTACCCTGGAATTTTAATAACCATAATATACCTGCTGCATGGGACTATAGCACAGGTGAAGGCATTAAAGTTGGTGTTATAGATACAGGTATCTCAGCCGATCAGGACAACTTTTCTTCTGATTTCAATTCAGGATATTCAAGCGGGCGTACCATGGAAAAAACAGGTACTTATGTAAGTTCATGGTTTGGCTCAACACCTGATGGACCGAATGATGACTGTGGTCACGGAACTTCTATGGCTGGGGCTGTAGCTGCACCAAGAAACGGGGATAATGTAGCAACTGGTGTTGCTTATAATTGTGACCTTTACACAGTGCGGGGTGCTGCTGATGTTGTTCTTGACGGCTACAGTTCGCAAGATGGTACTACTGATGCGATTAAATTTTTGGCGAAGAAATCAAGTGTAAAGATTCTTTCTATGTCAATGGGAAATGTCTTTTCTGTTGGTAAAATAGAAGATGCTGTAAAGTTTGCCGTAAATAGAAAAGGAAAGTTGTTCTTCTGTGCTGGTGGTACTTCTACTAGTGTAACGACTTGGTATGGTGTTATTTTCCCGGCGTCTATGAGCGAGACTGTTGCTGTAACTGGTGTAACTGATGCCAGCAGCTACGAAGCTTGTGCAGTTTGTCATGACGGTGATGAGATTGACTTTACGGTAATTATGCAACGTGCAAACAATGATGATCGAAAATCAGTCACTGTTGGTTTTGCCGGAAATACAGCTAATTATGTAGGTGGTTCTTCTGTGGCAACAGCTACTACGGCAGGTATTGCAGCTCTGGTATGGGCGGAGCATCCAAACTGGAAAGCAAGTAAAGTATTGAATAAACTAAAAGAATCGGCAGAGTTTTATCCCAATCGCCATAGTGATTTTGGCTGGGGAAATATTGATGCTTTACAAGCTGTACAATAAGAAATTGATTTTAATTTGTTTAAATGCCAGTTGATAGCAGTCAACTGGCATTTTTTTTGTTTTTAATTTTAATTTTTATTAACTTAAGTAACTGATTTATAGTTTTTTAGTATGAAAATGTCTATTTTAAGTTGTAATAATTTATTTTTTTTTTACATGAATGTATAAGATTTATCTTGTATTTTTAATAAATCATAATTATAACTCCATTGTGTATGAAATTTTTATTATTATAACCATTATTCTTTTAATTTATGAAGTTACTAAATTTCAAATTCCTGTTCTGTTTTGTGCTGGTAGCAGGAGTGTTTATCGGATGTCTCGAAAAAGATAATATTGTTCCTACTTCAACAGCAGACTTTGAGGAAGCGAACTTTATCACCTATGCTTCGAATGTTATTTCAGGACAGTACATTGTTGTTTATAAAGAAGAAGCTGCAGGTTCTAAAAGAGCAATGCAGGCACTTAATTATAATGAACGTCAGTCTGTAATGAAAGATGAAGCAGTTTCTACATTAAGAACAGCAAGTATTTCAACAGATAAACTTGGGCAGGTTTATGGAACTGCATTACAAGGTTTCTCCGCAAAACTTACCTTAGATGAAGTTGAAGCCTTAAGAAGAAATAGCGATATTGATTACATCGAACAAGACCAAATCCTTTCTGTTACAATGGGAGGCCCTCCAGGTGGCGGAGGAGATGGCGGCTCTAGCCCTGCCCAGCAAACACCTTGGGGAATTACTCGTGTAGGTGGAGCTGTTAATGGTGCAAGTGGCACTGCCTGGGTACTTGATACTGGTGTAGATCTGGATCATGAAGATTTGAATGTTGATGCGGGACGTTCTTGGTCTGCTTTCACAAAAGGGAAAGATTCTACACCGGATGATGGTCAGGGACATGGGACACACGTTGCTGGTACAATTGCGGCTATTGATAATGGCGTTGGCGTTGTCGGTGTAGCTGCAGGGGCTACAGTAGTAGCTGTAAAAGTATTGGATAGCCGTGGTAGTGGTTCCAACTCTGGTGTAATTGCAGGAGTTAACTATGTTGCCGCTAATGCAAGTTCAAATGATGTTGCAAATATGAGTTTAGGGGGTGGTGTTTCCACTGCATTAGATAATGCTGTTGTAGCTGCATCTTCTGCTTGTCCGTTTTCATTGGCAGCAGGAAATGAATCTCAACATGCTAATAACTCTTCCCCGGCTCGCGCCAATGGAAATAATATCTATACGGTATCTTCTATGACTAGTAGTGATTCCTGGTCTTCTTTCTCAAACTATGGTAATCCCCCTGTAGATTATGTCGCTCCAGGTTCAAGCATCCTTTCAACATATAAGAGCGGTGGTTATGCTACATTAAGCGGAACTTCTATGGCTGCTCCTCACGTTGCAGGTATCTTGCTACTGGGAAATGTTTCTTCTGATGGTAATGTAAGTGGCGACCCTGATGGCGATGCTGATCCTATTGCTCATCACTAGAATTCAATTTGAATGTTATAAAATAAAAGCGGACTGATTATTCAGTTCGCTTTTATTTTTCGTATAATTGAAAGTTCATTGCTTTATCTTAAAGTTTAGTATGAGTACAACAAATACACGTTATTTTTATTTTCTTTCCTTTTTAGAGGGTGGCTCTGTAATGGCATGTGAATTGGCAGGTGCTAAGGCTTTAGCTCCTTATTTTGGAACTTCTCTTTATGTTTGGGCAGCAGCACTTGCACTTACACTGGGAGGATTAATGACCGGATATTTTACAGGCGGTATTTTATCGAAAAAATATGTTAATGATGAACGTTTGTTATATTGGGTCTTGATTGCAGCAGGAGCGGCATTAGTACTGATGCCTTTTACCAGTAAATGGATCATGCAGGCAACTATAGATATGAGCCTGCAAATGGGAGCGATCATATCTTTACTTATTTTCATGTTTCCACCACTTGTCTTCATGGGTATGACTTCTCCGATCATTATCAATTTATTGACAGCAGAAGCTAAAAAAGCAGGTAATAGTGCTGGTAATGTATATGCTATATCTACACTTGGAGGAATTCTGTTCACCTTTTTAATGGGCTTTTTCATTATTCCTGAATTTGGTATTAATATGCCTGTTATTGTAGTAGGAATTTTGCTGGCATTATTTCCGGCACTCTCTCTTATTCGTGGAAAAACAATGCTGGCTGCAGGAGTATTAATAGGACTTATAAGCCTGGGAAGCTGGAAAATCATGGCAAAAGAAAAGTACCCTGAAAATTATAAAGTACACTATCATTCTGAAGGTATTCTGGGGCAGGTAAAAGTGGTAGATCATCCTGCTTATGAGTTTACAGAGGATAATCGCCTGGGAAGAGGATTAATCGTCAATAATACTTTACAGACTTTTGTGGGCTTAGACCATGATCTGCAGTATAGTATTTGGAGTTGGTCACACTATTTCCCGGCTGCAGCGAGTATATATCCGGAAGGAAGTGAGGTTTTACTACTAGGACTTGGAGGGGGAACGCTAGTCAAACAATTCAATCGACTTGGGTTCAATACAGATGTTGTTGAAATAGATAAACGAATCTATGATGTCTCCGTTGATTATTTCAACCTTGACCCTGCTACGAATGTCATTATAGACGACGCCCGGCATTATATAAAAACTACAGATAAAAAATACGACATTGTTATTTTTGATACTTTTTTAAGTGAGTCTGTACCTGAGCATTTACTTACCTTAGAAGGCTTTGAAGATGCAAAAAAATGCCTTAAACCAGGCGGTATGATTATGTCGAATTTCTATGGTTTTACAAACGGAGATAGTGGGAAAGCTGCCCGTTCGGTATATAAGACATTTCTGGCATCAGGCTTGAAAACCAAATTATTGGCAACTCCTGGTGGTGAAGACTCCCGAAATTTGGTTTTTCTGGCATCAGAAACCGAAAATGATTTTAGTAATACACGATATGATGAACCAGGTGCACCAGAACTCAGCGATTTGACTGGCTTTTTAATTAGTCCTAAAACATTAGATATTTCTGATGCCATTGTTTTGAGAGACAGCAGTCCGATACTTTCCAAATTATATGCGCAGGCTTCTATGCAATGGCGTAGGAGTTATAATGATTATTATCAAAAGCATTTTTTTAATAAAAAGTAGGAATAGATCACTTTTTCAAAAACTCAATATTCCTTTTCAGTCCCACATATTTAGTTCGCTTAACTGCTGATTTTTTAAACACTTTCCTAAATACTTCCTCTGTAATTTCTTCCCAGTCAGAACGATTCATTGCCAACAAATCAGGATGAGGGAGGAATTCCTGTTCTTGATGAGGAGTTGAAAAACGATTCCAGGGACAGACTTGCTGACAAATGTCACAACCAAACATCCAATTATCCATTTTACCTTTAAACTCTTCCGGTATTGCTTCTTTAAGTTCTATCGTAAGATAGGAAATACATTTACTACCATCCATAAAATATCCTTCAGGGGAAATGGCTTCAGTAGGGCAGGCATCAATACAACGAGTACAAGTACCACAATGATCCCGTATAGGGTGGTCAGTATCAAGTTCAAGGTCGATAATAAGTTCAGCAAGAAAGAAAAAAGAGCCTTGCTTGGGATGTATAAGCAGCGTATTCTTACCTACCCAACCAACTCCACTGCGTTTTGCCCAGTCTCGTTCCAATACAGGCGCACTGTCTACAAAACATCTCCCATATACTTCGCCTATTTCTTCTTGTATCCAGTTAAGTAGTGTTTTTAGTTTTTGTTTTACAACAAAATGATAGTCTTTACCATAAGCATACTGACTGATTTTAGGAGCATTTTCGTCTTCTTGCTTTTCTTCTGTATAATAATTGTATACCAAAGAAATAACAGATTTGGCCCCATCAACTAATTTTCGCGGATCAATTCTTTTATCGAAATGATTAGCCATATAAGCCATTTTCCCATGATAATTTTTGTTGAGCCAATTCTCTAAACGAAGGGCTTCCTCATCCAGTTGTTCTGCTTTTGAAATACCAACATACAGAAATCCCAGATCAAGTGCTTTTTGCTTGATTTGTTGGCTGTAGTTTTCTTTGTTTTTATCCTGCATATGGTCGAAAAATACTTAACACAAAAAAAATAACATACTTTAGAATATATAAATTAAGAAAATTAAAAAGCTGTTTTTCTCACTAATTACACATATGGTTATTTGGTGCACTTGAAATGAGAGAATTTTCGCTGACACTTTCTTGACATTTTGTTGTAATTCTAGTTAAGAATTCGTTAACTTCACTTACACTTTACTCAAATTTGACACAAAAAAATTGGATTATTGGTTTTTGTTTTAATTGAAATAGTTATTTCGATTACCGCTTTTTACCTAAACAAATCATTAAAATCAGTATCCATTAACCTCAACTCACACTTTGCATAAAAGCAGGTATTGCGAAAGCATTATATGCACTCTGTTATATAATCGTATAGTATCAATTATGTTTTTAATTGATGTGTTGTTTGTCTTACAACACATTAAATCGTGCTATTGATAAAACGTTTCCAGAGAGAAACTTTGTTACACAAATTGTTAAACCAAACTTCTAACAACATGATTCGTAAGTTTACACATTTTATTACGAGTTTTCTAACTATTGTCAGTTTAATGGCAATGGTCGGATGGACCAACAACGCTCATGCTCAGTCATGCCCAGATGGCGTAAGCTATCAGTGGACTGATATACTCACTATTTTTGATAATGCTGGATGTAACCAAACCTTTGGTTGTCATGGAGGCGGAGCAAGTGGCCTGGATTTGACTACTTATGCAGGCTTTTCGGCTGGTGGTAACCAATGTGGCGGCACAATTACCAGTGGAACTTTGCTGACAGAGATTATTACAGTAGGAGCTTCCTGCGGTGTAGATGCTGTACCGGCAATGACTACTTTTGGAGCAACAGTGACTACTGCTGATTTAGATGCTATACAAGCCTGGATCGATTCCGGTGCTTTGGAAGATTGCCCATCAGCTACTTGTCCTGCTTATGATGCAGCTGCCATTGATACACAGTTACTTTGCGGAGATGGTACAGTAAATATCACAGCTACCGAAACGACTGGTTGTGCAGGTGGAGATGATGTAACGATTAATTATACCGTTGGTGGTGTAGCCCAAGCTGAAATTAATCAGGCATGTGGTGATATTGCACTAGCGGTGCCTATTGCACATAGTACGCCCGGCGGATGTACACCGGAAACTATTACAGTAGATTTTACGGCTACCTGTGATGGAGACGGAACAGAAAAAGCTTCCGGAACTTACGATATAGAAATTTGGCCAGCACTTACAGATGGGATTCATTTTGTACTTCCTGTAGCCGAATGTGATTATAATATTGCTGATCTCTGCGGCGATCTGGTCATTTTATATGATGACGGAATGGGAGGACCAATTGTGAATACAAGCCCACCCGTAGCAGCAACACCAATGACCATCAATTATACGATCAGTTTCAATGGAGCGCCTGCCGCTTGTGAATTGAGCGGTTCAATGCTTAAAAATTGTGATGGTTGTCCGGCTTTCGATACTTCTGTTGCTGATGCTACGGCTGTTTGTGATGGAGATGTAGTAACTGTTTCAGCTACAGAAACTACAGGCTGTTTTGTGATAGAAATCGCCAATGAAAATTTTGATGATGGAGTGTGTGCAGGCACAGGAGGTACTGCACCTGCAGGATGGGTGATATCGCATACTGGTACTGGAACTTTAGGTTCTTTCTTTTATTTTGATGAACCTGCTATCAATGGTGCAGCAGGAGGGACAGCTACTGGAACGAATGGCAATTTTTCTGGTTGTGTAATGGCGATGGATGATGATGCACCTGGTTCAGGTTTAATCGGTACAGGGACTATTGAATCTCCTGTTTATGATCTTACTCCATACCCCTCAGCAAATCTTACTTTGGATTATGAATATAATTGGATTGGTGCAGATAACTTCGTGATAGAGGTATTTGACGGAACTGCATGGATTCCTGTACTTGGCCCTCTGGTTGCCGATGAAACAGGGGCATTAGATGTAGATGTTACTCCTTATCTAAATGCTAACTTCCAAGTACGTTTTGTGTTGAATGATGGTGCTGCCTGGGCTTGGGGAGCAGCTATTGATAATTTTGCAATCACCTCAACTTTAATAGAAGGGGTAACAGTTGACTGGACAGTGAATGGTGTTACGCAACCTCAGATAATGGCAGCTTGCGGTGATCTGGAATTAATGGCAACTATGACTGGCGACCCTAATGCCTGTGCTGTAGAAACACAGACAATAACTTACTCGGCAGCTTGTGATACGGATGGCTCAGTAGTGTCTTCAGGTAGTTTTGATATTGATGTATGGCCAACTCCGATAGAAGGGGTACACTATACATTGCCAACAGCAGATTGCGATGCAACAATCGTAGATGAATGTGCAGGAGCTTTAACGATTATGTATGATGATGGAGCAGGCGGAATGACTGCCACGCCTCCAGTATTAAATACAGGCTCTGGACTTTCTGTGAATTATTCAGTTGTGTTTACTGGTGCACCAGCATCCTGTACAGCTACGGGTTCATATACTGCAATTTGTATCGGAGCTTTTACTTGTCCTACTTTTAATGGTATTACAGCCGACCAGCCTGATGCCTGTAATGGCGCCACAGTTTGTTACACTGTCGAAATGGATGGTGCCTCAGACCCTCTCTTATTAAGCGAAGATTTTGAATCAGGTGTACAACCGCCCGGATGGACGGTCACACCAAACGATGGAACGGAACTTCCTGTTGATTGGGGAGCTGCCTCTAACTCCAATCCCGGTGGTGCAGAACCTGGTTCTTTTGCTGGAACTTCTCCTTTTATTAGTGATGAAGGAGCGGCTAATTTCACGCAGACATGCATCGTATCTCCTATAGTAGATATGTCTTCTACTATACTACCAACACTTTCCGCTTCCTGGCAACATGAAGGCTTTGCCGGAGACGGAGATTTTACAATAGAAGTCTGGAATGGTGCAGCATGGGATGTCTTACTATTGGCGATTGATGATTCCGATAGTGGTGAAGAGGATGCGGCTTTTGTAACGGGTTCTGATTGCGTGGGCGCAACACCTGCTGGTGGTCCTGTTGGCGATCCTGATGTTTTTGATATTTCCTGCTACAATAATGCAGATTTTCAGGTGAGATTCTGTTATGTTAATGAAGACCCTACCGATGCCGGTGGCAACTGGGGGGCTAGTATTGATAATGTAGTAATAGAACAACAGGCAGCTGCCAATTATGGCATCACCTGGAATACACCCGTAGGTGCAACGCTCGTCAGTGGTGGTACTGCTGAAGACCTGACTTCCTGTTATACTTTGGCGACCAATCTTACTTGTGGAGTTGATATTCAAAATGCACCAATCACTGTAGATTGTGTTAATAATGGTGTTTTTGATTCTAACTTATTTACAGGTAATACGCCGAACGTCAGTGTTTATGGTATTCCAGCACAAGGTGTGGATTTTGAATTGCCTTCAGAAGAATGTAATTCCGATATTGGAAACTTCTGTGGAGCAGGTTTGACTATTCTTTACGATGATGGTGCCGGTGGGCCAATAAATAGTCCTACACCGCCTATCATTATAGGAGCAACCGCAGTGAATTATATTGTACAGTCAACAGGTGCACCGGCAGGCTGTGGAGTGACTGGTATACTGAATATCCCTTGTGGTATTCCATGTCCAAGTTACGATGTTGCAGTACCTGATGCTACTAATATATGCGATGGAGAAACAGCCGTTATTACTGTACCTGAATTATCAGGTTGCCTTACACAGATACTAGCACAAGAGAATTTTGATGCTTGTGTAGCTCCGCCAGGCTGGGTAACCACCCACTCTGTAGGTGATCCTATAGCGAATGGAGATGGTGATCCTTATTTTGTTTTTGATGGAACCGCAGTGCCAGGTGGAGCTGGAGCCAATCCTAATTTTAGTGGATGTATTGCAGTTTTAGATGATGATCAACCTAGTGCAGCTTTATTGGGTATAGGAACACTAACTGCTCCCGCTGAAGATCTGACGCCATTTAATTCTGCTTTCTTATCCTTTGACTGGGGATATACTAACATAGGTGCAGATAACTTTGTAGTAGAAGTATTCGATGGTACTGCATGGGTACTTGTACTCGGACCACTGGCAGCTTCTGGATCAGGTACTGAAAATATTGATGTATCTCCCTATATAAATGGTAATTTCCAGGTACGTTTCGTATTGGATGATGGAGGCGCTTGGGCATGGGGCGTAGGTATTGATAATTATATGATCGAAGTTTCCATTGTTTCTGATGTAACAGTAAACTGGAACTTGGATGCAGTAGCGCAGCCTAGTATTAATCAATCTTGTGGAGATATTAGCCTTTCTACGCCTCTCACAATGGCTGACCCGACGGGTTGTGTAGCCGAAGAAAGAGTGATCGATTATAGAGCTTTTTGTGATGACGATGGTTCTGAAATTGCCGCAGGAAATGTTTCTATTTTTGTTTATCCAACACCAGTAGCAGGAACTCATTATACACTGCCTGCTGGCGGTTGTGATGCTACTATAGCCGACCTTTGTGGTAGCCTTGAAATACTATATGATGATGGTGCAGGCGGACCTGTTACCAATACGACTCCACCTATACTGGTAGATGGAGACGCACTCACGATTAATTACTCTATTGCTGTCCCAGGCGCACCAGCAAATTGTACAGTGACAGGTTCTTATGAATCTATTTGTATAACGAATTTACCTTGTGCTGTTTTTAATAACTTAACGGCTGATCTGACAGAAACTTGTGATGGAGCAACCGTATGCTATACAGTTGATCTAACCGACGAAACACAGCCTATTTTACTAAGTGAAGATTTTGAATCAGGTGTTCAGCCTGCTGGATGGACAGTAACAAGTAATGGAACAGCTTTACCTGTAAACTGGGCATCCACTGGTAATCCTGCTGGAGCAGGACCCTTAACGGGGAACTCTGTATTAATTGATGATACAGGAGCAGCTAATCCTGATCAAACTTGTATCGTTACCCCAATTGTTGATATGTCTTCTACTATTTTACCTACACTTTCCTTGAATTGGCAACATGAAGGATTTGCCGGTTCTGGTGATTTTACTATTGAAGTATTCAATGGAGCTATCTGGGATGTCTTGCTTTTTGCTCAGGATGATTCAGACAGTAGCGAAGATGATCCTGATGTTTCCGGAGGAGACTGTGCGGGAGCATTCCCTACTGGTGGCCCGGTTGGCGACCCCGATATATTTGATCTGTCTTGTTACTCTAATGCAGATTTTCAGGTGAGGTTCTGTTATATTGATGAAGATAATGGTGGAGGAAACTGGGGGGCTAATGTAGATAACGTGCTGATAGAGCAGTCCTTACCACCAAATTATACGATTGCCTGGAGCGCACCAGCAGGCGCTACACTTATTAGTGGTGGTGGTACGCAAGATCAGGTAACTTGTTATCAATTGGCAACTACAGCCTGTGGATCAGAAGTACAAAATGCACCTATCGTAGTAGATTGCCTGGATGGAAACGGTGCTATAAATGGCAATTTATTTACAGGAAATATACCTGATGTAACGGTCTATAGCGCACCTGTTGAAGGAGCAGACTTTACATTGCCTTCAGCAGAGTGTGATGCTACCATCATTGATAATTGCGGTGGAGCATTAACTATCCTATATGATGATGGCTTTGGCGGACCAATAACAAATACAAACCCACCATTACTGACTACGCCCTCCGCTGTAAACTATATTGTTATGGTAACTGGCGCACCAGCTGGGTGCGAAGCAACAGGAGTAATGAATATCCCATGTGGAAGTAATTGCCCGGGATATAATCCGGCAACTATAGATAATCTTATTGTTTGTGATGGAGCAACTGTCAATGTTACAGCAACAGAAACATCGGGTTGTTTGTCTGTTACAGTTGTTGATGAAAATTTTGATGATGGCATTTGTGCCGGAACAGGAGGAACAGCACCTGCCGGATGGACTGTCGATTTTAATGCTGTTGCAGGAGCTGAATTAGGTAATTTCTTCTACTTTGATGAGCCTGCAGCTAACGGAGCTGCCGGAACTTCTGATACTGGTGATAATCCTAACTTTGCAGGCTGTATCGCAGCACTAGATGATGATGCACCAGGCGCTGGCTTAGTAGGAGTAGGAATCATGACTACAGATACTTATAATCTTAGTAATTTCAGTTCGGCTAACATGACCTTTGATTATGAGTATAATAATATTGGTGCAGATCAGTTTTATGTAGAAGTATTTGATGGCACAGCCTGGGTACAGGTATTAGGACCGCTAACAGCTGATGCAACAGCTTCTGCAAATATTGATCTTACGCCTTACCAAAATGCTGCTTTCCAAACTCGATTTGTATTAGATGACGGAGGTGCATGGGCATGGGGTGCTGCTATTGATAACTTTATGATAGAAGCTACCTCCATTTCAACAGTAACAGTAGACTGGGATGTTGATGGTACAGCTCAACCGCCAATTACGAGTCAGGCTTGTGGCGATGTAGCCTTAGCTTACACTATAGCAATGGCAGACCCGAATGGCTGTGCTGCTGAAACTCAAACTATTTCATATACAATTACCTGTGATGAAGAGGCTACCATATTAGATCAAGGTACTTTTGATGTAGAAGTATGGCCAAATCCTGTAGAAGGCGTACACTATACTTTATCAACTACAGCATGTGATGGCACAATTACAGACCTTTGTGGAGGTGGCGCATTAGCTATCTTCTATGGTGATGGAATGGGAGGCCCGGTTAACAACCCAACACCACCAACCATAACTGCTTCTACATTAGTTGATTATTCTATTAAATTTACAAATGATGCAAGCGGATGCTCAGGTGTTATAGGAAGCTATCAGGTGAGCTGTAATGCTTGTCCAACCTATGATCCACCAGCGATTGATGTTACAGAGATTTGTACAGGAGAAAGTGTAAATATCACAGCAACAGAAAATACGGGTTGCCAAACTACATTTGCAGCTTATACTTTACCCTTGACAGGTACAACGAATCAGGTCGCTGATTGGTCACCACTAACAGGAAGACCAAACGTAGGAGGAACTACTCTTAGTGCTAATAACCCGCCTTATACATTGATTCCTTTACAGGTAGATGTAACAGGTACATATGTTATCAACTCTGCTTTTGATTTTGATGGATACCTCTTATTATACACAGATCCGCTTGACCTAACACTAAACCCACCAACTACTTATGTCGCTGGTGATGATGATGGACCAAATGGTACGGCTGATGCAGAGGTCAGCGTTACTTTAAATGCCTTCCAGAATTATTATATCATTGTAACTGCTTTCGGAACGGCTTCGGGTAATTATACAGTTACTTTCCCAACTATACCCGCAGGTGCACAAATTGGTCAAGGTGCTATTCTTGGTGATGATGTAACTGTTAACTGGACTATTGACGGAGTAGCACAAACTCCATTCACGCAAGTTTGTGGAGATATTGACTGGTCGCCAACTTTAGATATGACCGATCCTAATGCCTGCATGCCTGAAACACAAACTATAGCATACAGTGCTACTTGCGATGGTGATGGCTCAGAGGTGTCTACGGGCTCCTTTGATGTAACTTTATATCCTACTCCTGTGGCAGGCGTACACTTTACATTGCCGACAGCAGATTGTGATGCCACAATAGTAGACGAATGTGCAGGCGCACTAACAATATTGTATGACGATGGTGCAGGAGGACCAATAACTAATGCTACCCCTCCTGTAGTCGTTCAGGGAACTTCACTTACCATAAACTACACAGTAGTCTATACCGGTGCCCCAGTGGAATGTACTACGGCAGGTTCTTATGAAGCGGTTTGCATCGGTAATTTTATGTGTCCAACTTTTAATGGGGTAACAGCAGATGTAACAGAAGCTTGTGACGGCACAGTAGTCTGTTATAATGTAGATATGGATGGTGAAGCTCAACCTATTTTACTAAGTGAAGATTTCGAATCAGGCGTACAACCTATTGGTTGGACAGTAACACCTAATGATGGTACAGGCTTGCCTGTAAACTGGGCTTCTACAGCTAATCCTGGTGGAGCAGGACCATTGACGGGTACTTCTGTATTGATCGATGATACAGGTGCGGCTAACTTTGTACAAACCTGTGTGGTTTCTCCTATCGTAGATCTATCTTCTGCAACTTCTCCGACATTATCACTCAACTGGCAGCATGAAGGTTTTGTCGCAGATGGTGATTTTACCATTGAGGTTTGGAATGGTGTTTCATGGGATGTATTATTACTTGCATTAGATGATTCAGATAGTAGCGAAGATGATCCTGATGTTTCAGGTACAGATTGTACAGGGGCACTACCTATAGGTGGCCCTGTTGGTGATCCTGATGTCTTTGATATTTCCTGTTACAGTAATGCCGACTTTCAGGTAAGATTCTGCTATGTAAATGAAAACATGGCAGATGACGGTGGAAACTGGGGCGCAAGTATTGATAATGTAGTCATCGAACAATTAGCATTGACCAACTTTGACGTAGCATGGAGTACACCTCCGGGAGCAACACTCGTCAGTGGTGGCGGAGTAGATGATCTAACCACTTGTTATGCACTATCAACAGCATTGACTTGTGGATCAGAAGTCCAAAACGCACCGATTGTAGTAAATTGCTCAAATAATGGTACATTCGATTCTGAACTATTCAATGGTAATGTACCGGATGTAACCCTATATGGAATTCCTATTGAAGGAACTGATTTCGTATTGCCAACAGCAGAATGTGATGCTACAATAGTAAATAATTGTGGTGCGACTATTCTATATGATGATGGAGCAGGCGGACCTATTGTAAATACAACACCTCCAACAATCAATGGACCAACTCAGGTCAATTATATCGTACAATCTGCTGGCGCACCCGCTACTTGTGGCGCCACTGGCTTACTAAATATACCTTGTGGTATACCATGTCCAAACTATGATGTGCCACTAGCAGGAACAGCGGTTTGTGATGGTGATGCAACGGCAGTTACTGTAACTGAATTGTCTGGCTGTCTGGAAGTCATTGTAGGAGAAGAAAACTTCGATGCCTGTGCGCTACCAGCAGGTTGGACAGCTACTCACTCCGCAGGTGATCCACTTGTTGAAGGAGACGGTGATCCTTACTTTAACTTTGCTGCAACTACAGTACCGGGAGGAGCAGGAATAAATCCAAATTTCAGTGGATGTATAGGCTTACTTGATGAAGATGCGCCAAGTGCAGCGCTAGTAGGTGTAGGAACTCTAACAGCGCCCGCAGCAGACCTGACACCATTTAATTCAGCTTCCTTGTCATTTGACTGGGGCTACAACAATATCGGTGCAGATAATTTCACTGTCGAAGTATTTGATGGAACAGCCTGGGTACCTGTATTAGGGACACTCATAGAAGATGGATTCGGCACTGAAAATATTGATGTATCCCCATACATTAATGCTAGTTTCCAGGTGCGTTTTGTATTGGATGATGGCGCTGCATGGGGATGGGGAGCAGGTATTGATAATTATCAACTTGTAGGCTCAAGTGTATCCGACGTTACAGTAGATTGGAGCTTAAATGGAGTAGCGCAACCTACTATCAATCAGGGGTGTGGAGATGTGAATTTTGATGTAACATGGGCACATAGTGATCCAACTGCATGTACTTCTGAAACACAAACCATAGATTATACAATTACCTGCGATGAAGACGCTAATGCACAAATAGCTATGGGGTCTTACAGTATTGAGGTTTGGCCAACATTGACTCAGGATGTACATTATACCATACCTACAGGTTGCGATGCAACAATCACAGACTTGTGTGCTGGTGCATTAACAATCCTATACGATGACGGAGCAGGTGGATCTATTGTAAATACAACACCTCCTGCATTGGCACCGCCAGCAACAATTGCTTACAGTATTAATTTTACAGGAGCACCAGCAGGTTGTGAAGTTACAGGAACTATTACCACAGCAGATATTATTGCGACGGCTACATCTAATAGCCCAATTTGTGAAGGTGAAGACCTAGTCTTGATGGAAACTGGAGGGGCTGGAACTAACTGGACCTGGAGCAGTGATGGAGCAGCAACTTTTGATGATAATACACTACAAAATCCTACAGCATCAGGAGCAGTTGATGGCGAAACTTTCACCGTTGTAGTAACTGATGACACAGGATGTTCAGCGACTTCTACAGTAACAATTACAGTGAGTCCATTACCGATTGTTAGTATTAATGCTGCTGGCCCTTTCTGTGCAGAAGATACACCTGTATTGCTAGTGGGCAATCCGGCAGGAGGTACATTCGGGGGCGGAGCTTATGTCGATGCCGCTGGAAACTTTGATCCTTCATTGGCAATAATAGGAATGAATCCTGTGACTTATTCAGTTACTCAGAATGGCTGTACAGTTGAGGATATGATCATGATTGAGGTTAATCAGGTAACAGCCGTTGCTGCATTAGACGGAAACGCTAGTTGTGATGAAGCCAATGGTAGTGCAACTGTTGTTCCAGCAGGAGGTACAGTCGCAACAGATTATTCTTACATATGGGATAATGGTGAAACTACAGCTACTGCAGCTATGTTATTAGCAGGTGTACACACCGTAACAGTAACTGATGATGCAGGTTGTTCTGCAACGGCATCCGTAACTATAGGTGGAACACCTGACGTATTAATTGATAATGTTGTTTCTACAGACGCAACTTGTGGCGGAAGCGATGGTACAGCAACTGTTACAGCAAGTGGTGGTACAGTTGTGGCCGATTATACTTATCTGTGGAGTGATAACCAGACTACAGCAACAGCTAGTAATCTAAGTTCGGGCTCATACACAGTTACAGTAACAGATGATAATGGATGTTTTGCAACTGCCTCAATAGGGGTAAGTGATGCAGGAGCACCAACGGTAGATAACATTACATCTACTGATGCTACCTGCGGAGCCGCGGATGGTACAGCAAGCGTCACAGCTAGTGGTGGTACAGTGGCTGCGGATTATGGTTATCAATGGGATGACCCTGCTACGCAAACAACAGCTACTGCAACAGGATTGACCGCAGGAACATATAATGTTACAGTGACTGATGATCTGGGCTGTATTGCTATTGATATGGTTGAAGTACTAGACATACCAGGACCTAGTATTGATGGAATTGCAACGACAACTGGAACTTGTGGTGACCCCACAGGAATTGCAGTGGTAACAGCAAGTGGCGGAACGGTTGCAACTGATTACTCATACGCATGGGATAATGGCGCAACTACAGCGGCAATAACTGACCTCGCAGCAGGTACATATACAGTTACAGTGACTGATGACAATGGATGTACAACAACTGGATCAGTAGTAGTAGATAACACTGCAGGTCCTGCGATTGATAATATTTCAGGTACTGATACTGCTTGTGGAGATGCGAGTGGTACAGCAACTGTTACAGCAAGCGGTGGTACACCTGCTTATACATATCAATGGGATGATCCATTAGCGCAGACAACAGTTACAGCCGTTGGTTTATTGGCTGGTACTTATAATGTTACTGTAACAGATAATATTGGATGTACAGCAACTGCCGAAGTTACACTTACAGATTCACCAGGACCGGCTCTTACTACAAGTGCTATGGATGCTACTTGTGGCAATGCTAATGGTACTGCAACTGTATCAGCTACAGGTGGACTTGCACCGTACACTTATCTGTGGGATGCCGCTACAGGCAACCAAACCACAGCAACAGCTACAGGTTTGGTCGCAGGTACTTATTCTGTTTTAGTATCAGATGACAATGGATGTCAAATATCAGAAATGATAACAGTTGGCGATATTGCTGGACCAACAGCAGCAGCAGTTGCAACAGATGCAAACTGTGGTAATGCTGATGGAAGTGCTACGGCAACGGTTACAGGAGGTACGATCGTAACGGATTATACTTATCAATGGGATGCTAATGCAGGCAACCAGACCACGGCAACAGCTACAGGTTTGGCAGCAGGCACTTATAGTGTAACTATTACTGATGATAATAACTGCCCGGCAGAAACCACAGTAACTGTAGGTGATACACCAGGACCAGTTGTAGATAGTGCGACGTCGACAGATGCAACCTGTGGAGGTAGCGATGGTACTGCAACCGTTGTAGCTAGTGGAGGCACAGCGGCAGTAGATTATACTTATCTCTGGGATGATGCTTCGGCACAAACTACAGCAACAGCAACAGGTCTGTCAGCCGGTACCTATAATGTAACGGTGACTGATGATAATGGCTGTACTGTAACAGGTAATGTAGCTGTTAATGATCTTGGAGCCCCGAGTATTGCAAATACGTCTTCTACGGATGCTATTTGTGGCGGAAGCCAAGGCACAGCAACAGTAGCAGCTACAGGCGGAACAGTTGCTGTAGATTACACCTACCTGTGGGATGATGCAGTTGCGCAAACAACAGCGACAGCGACAGGTTTAATTGCCGGAACATATAATGTAACAGTTACCGATGATATCGGTTGTTCTGTAATAGGATCAGTAACGGTAGCCGATATCGCAGGCCCTACTGTTAATAATACATTTGCATCTGATGCCAATTGTGGTGCTAGTGATGGCTCTGCAACGGTTATTGCTAGTGGAGGAACGGTAGCTGGTAGTTATTCTTATCAGTGGGATGATCCTGCTACACAAACAACGGCTACAGCTTCAGGACTTTCTGCCGGAATATATAATGTTACTGTAACCGATGACAATGGTTGTATAGCTATAGGTTCCGCAACAGTGGGAGGTACTGATGCACCTACTATTGATGAAACTTCATCCGTAGATGCTACATGTGGCGATAGCGATGGTTCAGCTTCAGTAGTGGCTATTGGAGGAACACCTGGCTACACCTATCAGTGGGGTGATGCTTCTGCTCAAACTACGGCAACTGCTACAGGTTTAAGCGCTGGCACATATACAGTTACTGTAACTGATGCAAATGCTTGTGTAGCAACAGCATCTGCGACAGTTAGCGATTCAGGCGCACCTTCTATTGATAATGTCAATTTCACAGATGCATCTTGCGGACAAGCGGACGGCAGTGTTACTTTGACAGTTAGTGGAGGAACAGTAGCAGCAGATTATATTTATCAATGGGATGATCCTGCTGCGCAGACTACAGCGACAGCAACAGGTTTAGCGGCAGGCACATATATAGTGACTGTAACAGATGATCTGGGCTGTAATGCAATAACAGCAGTAGTTATTGGGGAAGAGACTTGTATATTCATTGGTGTTTCAAATAGCTTTAGTGCTGATGATCCTTGTACATGTAATGGCGATCAATCTGCAAATGGTGCAGGAGATGGCACATTTAATGAAACAATTACAGTTACAGGACCTCCAAACGTAATTGTTCAGGCAAGTGCTGCTTCCACAGGACTTGATATTCCTGTTCCTGCAGCATTTATTGAAGTAGCTCCAGGACGTTATGAACTAACTTTCAATCATATTGATAGAATAGGTTATAATCTTGCAGTTGAATTTTCTGGAGATGGTGGACTTACTTTTGATAATGCCTTGAATGGCGCAGGATTACAATTGACGTTCTCTAATGTGTGTGCATATCCAGTGCTAGATTTTGTACCACTCGATATGGCTTATTGTGGTAATGATGCAGCTGTAGAGGTGAATGTATTGGAAGTTTCAACGGATGTTACCTTTACGGCAGTAGCTAATGAGCCTACTATAAGCATTGATAACGGTATAGCCGGACCTCCGCCGATTACATTTAATCCTTCTGCTTTGACAACAGGCTTCCATAATGTAGATGCTACTTATGACTATGTAGCAGGAACAGGTATGGGAGGCACACTAGCTAGTCCAGCAATTGCGATTAATTCATGTCCGGTAACATATACTGAAATTGTTCAGATATATGACCTGCCATCAGCTACAGTAACATGTACTGAAACTGGTATTATCAGTTTGGATAACATAACAGTACCTTCTGGTAATCTGAATGACCTGATGTACGCACTAGATGGAGGAGCTTTTGGAACAAGTACTTCTTTTACTGTACCCGATGATGGTACGTATACCGTAAATATTATGGATACGAATACAGGATGTATAGTCGATGTTACAGCAAACTGTCTGCTTCCGCTTGAATTGACTTCATTTAAAGGAGAGTGTGCAGGTGGAGATTATGCTTTAGCATGGACGACTAATACTGAATCTAATATTTCACACTTCGTTATTGAACGTTCAGTAGACGCAACTAATTATACACGTATTGGAGAAGTACAGGCTGTTGGCAATTCCAATACAGTCCAGTATTATACCTTTACAGATCAAACCAGCTTGCTAGCTCGCT
Organism: Saprospiraceae bacterium; assembly: GCA_020627965.1. Classification (GTDB taxonomy): domain Bacteria; phylum Bacteroidota; class Bacteroidia; order Chitinophagales; family Saprospiraceae; genus JAHDEO01. The sequence continues at coordinate 32,342 of JAHDFX010000003.1, forward strand.
ACTATTACAGATTGAGAATAGTAGAACTAGATGGTCTGGAAACTTTCTCAGGTGTTGTAGTTGCTGAATGTTTGAATGGTGAGTTTGGTGTAGTTGATGTATATCCGAATCCAACTGACAGTGAAGTGATTATTACTTATGAAATGACTGATAGAAAAGATGTAGTATTCCGTTTGGTTGATGTACTTGGACGTACATTACATGAAGAAGTACTAGCACCAGAGATAGGTGTAAACACGAAAGTAATTGATATGGCTCATCTGCCTTCTGCTATGTATTTCATTATACTTGATGATGGAAAACTACAATCTACTAAAAAAGTAGTCAGAAAATAATGAGTTTGTATAAGTATACTAGCCTTATATAAGGCTTTATAGAACACTGGACATCCCGGATTTTTGAACGCTCAAAAATTCGGGATGTCGTTTTTATAAGTACTCGGTCTCAAAATAAAATTGGATGCAAAACAAAAATAATACGTTAATTAATTTATCTTTATGCCTGCTTCTTCTTGCACTATAAAATTTACGCCGACTAAACAAGTAAGTTCAAATACACAAAATCTATTTTTAAACTATAACTATAACTTATGAAAAGTTTAATGTACACTGTATTGACATGTTTGTTTTTCATGGTTTGTTTAACCGGAGCAATGGCACAAAATGCCGTTAAGCTGGAAAAAGTAAACCATGTAGAACGTGTTCAACTAAAACAACTTAAAGTCGAGACTCCGACTGTTAACAGTCAAAAAGTAGTTAAAAAATCTACTGTTCAAAAGGCGAAAGTTCAGCCTGCCCAAGAAGCTGTAAAATTGAAGCAAAAACCCGTTTTAAGAACGGCAGAGCCTAAAATTTTAGAGTTAAAATCTGTTCGCAAACCTTACTAAACAAAACCTGAAACCAAACGATTCCTATTCTAATATCTTTATTTGCTAGTAAGTAATTGTTGAAAATTAAGTATTGATTTTTAATGATTTATTAGTGGTAAGTAGCGATGACTTTAAGTAATTAAAAAATTTTATAATGAGAATAAGATATGTATTGCTTACACTTTTGTGTGTAACATACTTCGGACTTAATATGTCAGCACAATCCTGTCCAGATGGTGTTAGTTATCAATGGAGTGATATGTTGACACTTTTTAATGATAATGGTTGTAATCAAGCAACCTGTCATGGAGGAACACCGGGTTCTGGTGGGCTCAACCTGACAACTTATGCTAATTTTTCAACTGGTGGTAATAAATGTGGTACTGAAATTCAAACAGGTAATACGTTGACTAACATTATTGATGTTGGTACTCAAGCTTGTGCTGGAGGTACTATAGGACTTTCCATGAATACCTTTACTGGAGGTACTGTAGATGCGGCAGAACTGGCAGATATTCAAGCCTGGGTAGATGCCGGTGTTCCTGAATTTTGCCCACCTGCGCTTACGCCAGATTCTTTCTGCGGGGCTATTCCATTAACAGTTGATGCTGCTTTTTGTGATGGTACAACTACAAATGGAGACAATACAGGAGCAACTACAGAAACAGGAGAACCCGTTTTATCCTGCGGCTTTGGTGGTGATGGTATACAAAATACAGTATGGTTTAGTTTTGTAGCACCAGCTAGCGGAGTAGTTACTGTGTCCACAGATTTTGCTGGTGGTACTAATTTAGATACTCAAATTTCTGTTTATGAATATACTGGTGCAGCTTGCCCAAATCCTGACTTGACTCTTCTTGCAGAAGTTGGGTGTATTGACGATGGAGGAACGGTAGCACCTTACCTTTCTTTACTGAGTAATCTTAATGTAACACCAGGTCAAACTTACTATGTACAAGTAGATGGCTATGCTGCTACAGCTGGTACTTTCTGTTTGGAAGTAACAGGTGGCGCAGCTCCGTGTGACGCTGCACCCGCATATGTAGATGTTGACGCATTGGCGACTTCGGCTACACCTATTCTTTACTGTGGCTCTGATACAAATATAGGACTAGGTGCCAACGATGACCCCGCCATGATTTATATCGCTTTTGCCCCAACGGGTGGCGGTACTTATGATGTAACAACTACAGATGGACAATTATATACTTCAACTAATCCTGTTACGCTTCAAGGAACTACACTTCTTGGACTACCTAATCTGAATATTGCTTATATCGGTATTACCCAGGCTGAGATTGATGCCTCTGGAGGTACTACTACTTTGACCTTTAATGAAGGTGCAGTAACATGTGATGTAGACTTGGTTATTGATTGGAGCACGGTTACGAACTCTAACGATATAGAGCAAATATGCCCGCCACCAGCTTGTGATCTTATAGGTAATGTATCTGCAACAACGACTTGTGTAAGTACAACAGAATTTGAAGTAAGTGTAACCATTGATGTCGCAGCTACAGGAACTGGTTTTGATATTACAAACGATCAAAATGCAGAAACTTTAACAGTGGCAGGAGCAGGAACATATACTTTTACAGGCAGTTTTACACAAGGAACGACTGTTAATGTTACTGTAACACAAACTGCCCCAGTTGTTGCTGGTTGTGCGGATACAGTAGTCGCTACAGAAGCAGATTGTTCTTGTTTCAATAATCCGCCTGCAAATGATGAATGTGCTAATGCACAACCATTGACAATAAATACTGATGGAACTTGTACTGTTGTAAACACAACAAATACAGATAATAGCTGTGCAACGGATTCTAGCCCTATATCAGGTGCCCCTGATGCATCTTGTACTGACGCTGATCCTGCACCTTTGGACATTTGGTTCTCTGTTGTAGCACCAGCTGATGGTGCTTTCGATGTAACCTTGAATGTAGTTCCAGGTGTATCTTCCATAATTGAGTTATATGACAATTGTGCAGGACCACCAGTAGCAGGTCAGCTTTGTGATAATTTACAAGTGACCAGCTTTACGGGTTTAGTTGGTGGACAAACTTACTTCTTGAGGCTTTGGGATTTCGGTAGTAATGATTTTGGAGTACACGAAATTTGTGTGTCTTCTTGTGATGCACCTCCTGCAAATGACGAATGTGCTAATGCTGAAATACTGACTCCAGGTTCTTCTTGTGTACCAGTTACAGGAACAGTTGCCTGTGCAACAGATTCTGGCGTTCCTGCCTGTACTGATGCTGCAACAGCAGTGCCTGATGATGATGTATGGTATCAATTTGCCGCAACTACAGATAATCCATTTATTCAGGTTACAGGTAGCGCAGGTTTCGATGCTGTATTAGAAGTATTTGACGCATGTGCTGGTACTTCATTGGCTTGTGCTGATGCCACTGCCGGTGGAGGTGTAGAAGCTATTGATGGAGGAACTGTAGCTGGTATTACAACAGGAAATACTTATCTTATCCGAGTGTATGATTTTGGAACAGGTGCACCTGCAACGCAAACCTTTGATATTTGCGTAACCGAAACGGTAGGTTGTGATGGCTCTACTTGCTCAAATCCATCCTGCTCAATTAATACAACAGCTTTAAATGATTTACCAACAGTATATGCTGACTTGGCTGCTAATAGCTTTACACCCGCAACAAGCGGCGGATCAGTGACTGTTTGTGCACCATTTGTATATACAGGAACATCCGGTGAAGCGACGATTACTACAGCTCCTATTTTTGGAGAAGTAGGTGATGCAGATGCTATTACAGAATGTACTTCCATGGAAACCAGTATTGAGGTGTTTGGTGAAGGAGGCGTTCCTGGCATTATTGATTGCGGAACTCCTATTTCAACTACCGGAGACTTGACTGGACTTACTAATGGAAATACGTACCATGTTTGTGTTACTTATGATATTCAGGATGATCTGACAGCAGGTGATGGAACTGTAGAAGGTACCTGTACGCTAACTGAAATTGGACTAGCTGTTACACCAACTGAATGTTTTGCTGATGCTGGTACATATGCTACCTCTGCGACTTCTGGTGATGTTGTTTGTTTTGGTGAAACAGTAACGTTTACAACTAATGGAGACTGGGCGAATCCTTCAGGTTCGGCAGCGGGAGACCAAGCTGCACCTGCTGGTATTATTTGGGGAATCTGGAGTGCAGATCCTATGGGAGCTTACCCAATTGGTGATCCAACTTTCCTTGGAGTGTATGGCTCTGATCCAACTAATGCAAATGGAATTTCAGATTTTACAAACAATGCAGGTGGCGGATCTGTCTGGATCGCACCTATAGCATCTACAGATGAAGCAAATCTAATTGTTGGTTCTGCTGATTGCTTTGAGGTAGGTACTGCTACTGAGCTTATACTTCTGGATGACCTTTCGGTTGAATTAGGTACATTCGGTTGTAATGCCGGTAGCACAGGTTACGATGCTATGTTGACCAACTTTGCTGGAGGTCTTCCTGGCTTTGATGGTGGAGCTACTTCTTATACCATTACTGCTGATGCAGGTACTTTATCATCAACTACAGCTGCACCAGGTGGCTCTGTTGATATTACAGATATTCCACCAGCAACAGCCGTCAATATAACAATTACAGACAATCAGGGATGTTCGCAAGCTTTTACATTGACTACGCCTACTTTGCCAACACCAACATTGACAATTGGCACTGATTATTGCTCAACAGATGCAGATGATGCAACAGTAACTTACGGACCTGTCCCTACGGATTTTGGTACTATAGTTATCACAATGTTAGGTGATCTATATGTGGATACTGAAACATCTATTGATGTACTGGATAATGCAGGCAATATTGTCGCTAATTTCCCTGTAGGAACTTTTGCAGCAAGTGTTGCTACAGTTGTTTCTGCTACAGTAGATGTTTCTGCCGGACCATTCTCAATAGTCGTAGATGATCTTTATGGAGATGGACTACAAGGTGCTACTTGTGGATTTGGTGGTACAGATGGTACAATTACTGTCGATGATGGACAAGGTACTAACCTATTAGCGACTTTCTCTGATACAGGAGATGGCGCATGTGGTGGTGCAGGTTCAGCAAATACTTATTTAGTTGGTACGCCAGCTATAGATTTCTCAACAACAGGTACACTATCTTCTACAGGTGGTGGATTAACAGATAATGGAGATGGAACAGCTACTTTCAGCCCATCAACAGCAGGTGTAGGTACTTATGATGTAACTTATACTTTTACGGATGCAAATGGTTGTACAGGAACAACAACTACTACAGTAACAGTAGGGGTATCTATAGATAATGTTACTTCTACTACAGAAACTTGTGGTGATATTAATGGTACTGCCACAGCAACAGTAACAACAGGTACAGCACCTTATACTTATGCATGGAATAACGGACAAACTGGAGCAACAGCAATAGGCTTGGCAGCGGGTTCATACACCCTTACGGTTACAGATGCAAATGGTTGTACGGCAACAGGTAGTGCAGTCGTAGTTAATATTGCTGGTCCTACACTGAGTACTTCTTCTACGGATGCTTCTTGTGGAGCTACTGACGGTTCTGCAACAGTTACTCCAGCAGGAGGAACAATGCCTTATACTTATTTATGGGTTGATGGACAAACTACAGCAACAGCTACTGGCCTGGGAGCTGGTAACTACGGTGTTACCGTAACGGATGCTAATGGTTGTACAGAAACAGCTACAGCATCCGTAGTAGATCTTGCTGCGCCAACATTAGCAGCAACTTCTCCAGCAGATGCGAGTTGTACAGCTAATGACGCAACAGCAACAGCAACACCAACAGGCGGAACAGCACCTTATTCTTATGTATGGAGTGATGGACAAACTATGGCAACAGCTACTGGTTTAGCTTCAGGTACATATACAGTTACAGTGACTGACGGTAATGGCTGTTCAGCAGTAGCTTCAGTAGCAGTAACAGATATTGCAGCACCAACACTAGCAGCAACTTCTCCGGCAGACGCAAGTTGTGCAGCAGGTGATGCAACAGCAACAGCAACACCAACAGGCGGTATGATGCCAATGACTTACTTATGGAGTAATGGACAAACCGCAGCAACAGCTACTGGTCTGACTTCCGGTATGTATACAGTAACGGTAACGGATGGCAATGGCTGTACAGCTAATGCTGCTGTAATGGTCACTGATCTGATTGGTCCGTCTATTGATAATACTTCTTCTACAGATGCTTCTTGTGGTGCCACTGATGGCTCAGCAACAGTTACAGCATCAGGTGGAACTGCACCTTATACTTATGCATGGACAGGTGGGCAGACTGCGGCAACAGCTACTGGCCTGGGAGCTGGTAACTATGATGTTACCGTAACAGATGCTAACGGTTGTACCGCAACATCTACAGCATCAGTAGTTGATCTAGCTGCGCCGACATTAGCAGCAACTTCGCCAGCAGATGCGAGTTGTGCAGCGAATGACGCAACAGCAACAGCAACACCTACAGGCGGAACAGCGCCTTATACTTATGTATGGAGTGATAACCAAACCGCAGCAACAGCTACAGGCTTAGCTTCAGGTACATATACAGTTACAGTGACTGATGACAATGGCTGTTCAGCAGTAGCTTCAGTAGCAGTAACAGATATTGTTGCGCCAACATTAGCAGCAGCTTCTCCGACAGATGCCAGTTGTACAGCAGGTGATGCAACAGCAACAGCAACACCAACAGGCGGTATGATGCCAATGACTTACTTATGGAGTGATGGACAAACAGCAGCAACGGCTACTGGTCTGACTTCAGGTACATACACAGTTACAGTAACAGATGCTAATGGCTGTACAGCTAATGCTTCAGTTGCTGTTACGGATATAGCTAATCCATCAGTCAATGCTTCTTCTACCATCGAAACTTGCGGTGATGCTAATGGTACAGTGACTGCAACACCAACAGGTGTAGCACCATTCAGCTATGCATGGAGTAGTGGACAAAGTACAGCAACTGTAACAGGCTTATCAGTTGGTTCTTATACCGTAACGGTAACAGATGCTAACGGTTGTCAGGCAATAGCTTCAGCGGGTATAGCCAATATCGCTGGACCTTCGCTAACAGCAGCTTCTCCAGCAGATGCCAGTTGTGCAGCAGATGATGCAACAGCAACTGCAACAGGAACAGGCGGAACAGCTCCTTTGACTTACTTATGGAATGATGGACAAACCACAGCAATGGCTACCGGCCTGGCTTCAGGTACATACACAGTAACTGTAACAGACGCTAATAACTGTACAGAAGTAGCTTCAGTGACGGTAACGGATATTGCTGCACCTACAGTAGCAGCAGCTTCTCCTACAGATACGAGTTGTGCAGCAGATGATGCAACAGCGATAGCAACACCTACAGGTGGAGTAATGCCAATGACTTATCTATGGAGCGATGGACAAACTACAGCTACTGCTATTGATCTGTCTTCCGGCAATTATACAGTAACGATTACAGATGCCAATGGCTGTACAGCCAATGCTGCTGTAACGGTTAATGATCTGATTGGTCCAGCTATTGATAACATTTCGTCTACAGATGCGTCTTGTGGAGCTAATGATGGTACTGCTACAGTAGTAGCCTCAGGTGGAACAGCTCCTTATACTTACTTATGGAGTGATGGACAAACTATGGCGACAGCAACAGGTTTGACTTCAGGAAACTACGGTATCACAGTTACAGATGCTAATGGTTGTCCGGCAGTCAGTACAGCTAATGTGAGCGATTCTGGTGCACCTACAGTAGATAATACTTCATCTACCAATGCTTCTTGTGGAGGCGCTGATGGTACAGCTACAGTAGCAGCTTCAGGAGGTACGCCGCCATATACTTATTTATGGGATGATGCTGGCGCACAAACTGCTGCAACAGCAACAGGACTTGCTCCTGGAACTTATAATGTTACCGTAAATGACGGACTTGGTTGTTCTGCTTCATCATCTGTAATCGTAGCTGAAGATGCTTGCGTATTCGTTGATGTAATGAATGACTTTAGTGCTAATGATCCTTGTGCTTGTAATAACGATCAATCTGCCAATGGTGCAGGAGATGGTACTTTCTCAGAAACAGTTACAGTTACAGGCCCTCCAGGGTTGATCGTTCAGGCTAGTGTAGCTTCATCTGGAATGGATATTCCTGCTCCGGCAGCATTTACAGAGGTAGCTCCAGGTCGTTATGTGTTAACTTTTAATCATGTAGATAGATTGGGGTATCAGGTATTTGTTGAATTTTCTTCTGATGGAGGAAACACATTTGATAATGCATTGAACGCAGCTGGTAATCAATTAACTATTAGTAACGTTTGTGCTTATCCGGTGATAGCATTTACGACTGCTTTGCCAAATCAACTTTGTGCAGATGATGCAGCTATTAACCTAATACTTGTTGAAACATCAACTGATGTTACATTTTCACCATTAACGACAACAGTGACTGTAGATGGAGGTGGTGCAGCGGCTACACCTTTCTTGTTTAGTCCGGCAGTAGTAGGTGCTGGAGCTCATACGGTGACTGCTACATACGATTATAGTGTAGGAACAGGTATGGGCGGAACACTAGCTAATCCGGCCATTCCAATCAATGCTTGTCCAGTCTCTTTTACTCAGAATGTTACAATTAACGCATTGCCAACAGCAACGGCAGCTTGTTCTGAAAATGGATTGATTAGCTTGTCGAATATTGTTGCGCCATCGGGCGATTTAAACGATTTGACTTACTCTATTGATGGTACAAATTTTGGAACTTCTTCTGACTTTACAGTAACTGCTGATGGTATGTATATTGTAACGATCCTGGATAATACGACGGGTTGTACAGCAGAAGTGACAGCAGATTGTCTGCTTCCACTTGATCTGATAGCCTTTACAGGAACTGTTGAAAGTCAAGGTAATTACCTGAAGTGGACGACACTAACGGAAGAAAATTCGGATGCATTTATCGTAGAATATAGTACTGATGCATTGGCATTTACGGAAGTAGGAAGAGTAGAAGCAGCAGGTAATTCTACCAATGCATTGAACTATAACTTCCTCGACGAAAATACCACATTTGGTATTCATTATTATCGTTTGCAAATGTTGGATCTGGATGGTAGCTTCGAGTATTCTGAGATTATTACACTGGAAAGACGCCCTGATTCTGACGTAATTACTTTCTTCCCGAATCCGGTAGAAGATAAAGCTACAGTCATTATTAGCGCACCAGCTAATGATAATGATGCTAAGATGATTATTGCAGATGTACTTGGACGTACAGTATTGGAGTTCGACGTCTCAGTGTTGAATGGAGATAATACATTTGAAATTGATCTGGATAAATTAAGCAGTGGTATGTATGTGATTTACTTTGATAGTAGAAACAAACGTAACATGCTGAAATTTATTAAGAAATAATTTGCATGTAGAAAGGATTTGAAATTCAAACAACTTTCTTAATATAGATAAAAGGGGCTTGCAATTGTAGGCCCCTTTTCTTTTTGATAACTGATTAAGATTATACACACGACACCATTGCAGAGACACTCAATTCTAATCAATTGCTTAAATTTGTCAGATGAATGTACTTAGATTACCAGCGATGTTAATGTTATGCTTACTAACTATACAAGCATGTAAAAAAGGGGATGATACAGAAGTGCCTGATCCAAATCCTTGTGAGCAAATCGTTGCTATCGACAGCCTTATTGCGGAAGAATATGCGAATAATGTATTGCGTTATACCATGTCTTTTCAGACTTCCGAAGTAGTTGATGCCTATATTAATTATTGGCCAATAAGTGAAACGATTAAAAAAAGATCGGTTACTTCCGCTGGCACAACAAATCATAGCATACGCCTCATTAATATGACAGCTGAAACAGCGTATAATTATGAAATTATCAGTATGCTGAATGGATGCTCTTATGTAAGTGATATTTACTCTTTTAATACAGGAGCCTTGCCGGAATCACTGCCCGACCTGATTTTGAATAATACCTCACTTGATTTTGAAGGCTATATAATGGTGGGAACATATCTTCCCGGAGTTGTTTTTGCATTGAATGATAATGCTGAATACGTTTGGTATGAATTTCATAACTCTACAGTTTTAGTAAGCACAATAACACCCAATCAATCTGTCGTCAATTTACTTGGAGCTCAGGATTATATTGAACAAAATTTTTATGGTGATACAATTCGTAGTTACGAATATCTGGAGGATTATAATGATATTTTGCATCATGAAATATTTATCAATGATAATAATGAAACATTGTCATTAATTAAAGATGTCCGCCTATATGATCTAACGACTGTAGGAGGGGGAAACAGTGAAAATGTAAGTTCAGATGGTATTATTATTTTTAATAAAGATGGAACAGAGCGTTGGCGGTGGAGCCTTTTTGACGTTGCCAATCCTCTTGATGACCCTTTTATAGCTAGTACAGCAAATGACTGGTCGCATGGTAACGCATTGAGCTATGATAAAGACGGTAATTTTTTGATTTCACTTCGCAATTTCAACCAGATATGGAAAATAAATAGCACAGATGGTAGTTTGATGTGGAAGCTAGGACAAAATGGCGATTTTCAAATGGATGTCGATGATTACTTTTTACAACAACATGCCGTTCATCTGACACCTGATGGAGATATGATGTTATACGACAATGGGGATGGCAATAATCCAAGAAGTCGTGCGCTTGTTTTTGAGATTGATGAAACGAATATGACAGCCTCTACAAAATTGAAAATACAATTACCGGCAGATTACTATTCTGCCCGGCAAAGCAATTGTAGTATGATAGATGATGACAAAGTTTTATTCGGAAATAGTCTTCAAAATGCAGTGATTATTACTGATCTAAATGGCAATTTTTTATGGGATATAGAAACATCGGGAACAACTTTTTACAGGGCTTATTATCTTGAAGAATTTTAATTAAAATGAAATTGAATATTCAAAGCATATTCAAACTCATCGAATAACTGCATGCCCCAAAAATCTAGTTGCTGAGTAGTAGAGAAGTCCTCTTTCTTTAAAAAGTAAGCATCCAGATAATCATCATCTTTCAGGGCTGATTGCATTTGTAATTTATTGATAAAAGGTAGTTTCTCCCAAACTATATGTTGACGGGTCAATTGTTCTAAAGTGTTTTCATCTCGCTCAGTATCTTGCTCTATTAACACAGCCAATAAAGCATCAGTAGCACGAGGAATATCTATGGTATCATTAATATAGAACATGTCCTTTTCTTCGCTAAACGGGATGTATTTACTCTGCCATTGATCCAGAATAGTAAAGTTCTTATCCAGAAAATAAACAAGTAGTAAAGTCTCGTCATCAATTGTACCGAAGCCCATCATACTTTCGCTCAAATTATGACACATCAGGTTCTTTAAAACAATCAGTTTAGGAGCAGGAGGGGCAACCTCAGATATTGTTGGCTTAGGAGTTATACACTGGAAACACAACAATGCGAGCAGAAAAAAAAACAGCCATCTCATATTAGTATTGATATTGAAACTGCCATTGAAATTATAATTTTCTTTTATCGCTTCAAACTTCTAGCCAACATTTGTAAGAATAGAAGTGCGGATAAAAACAAAGCTATCCGGGCTATCAAATCTCCATAACGTGTATAAAAGGTGATCTGGTTGTTCAAAGTGATCTGACCACGCTGAAAACCCTGTTCTCCATACTTTGTCTGTTGCAATCTGTCGCCACGCTGATTGATGAAACCACAGGTGCCCATATTGGCAGAACGGGCTATACTGCGTCGTGTTTCTATTGCCCGTAAGGAAGCATAATGATTGTGCTGAATATGTCCGGCGGTATTGTCCCACCAACCATCATTCGTAACAATAAACATAGCATTTGCGCCGCCTTCACTAACATACTTCGAGGCATATCTGCCAAAAATAGATTCATAACAGATTACAGGAGCAATACCTACAGACTGGTCTAAATTGAAAAATGCCTGGCGTTTTTCCTGAGTTCCCAAACCAGACATACTGCCTCCAAGGGCATCTACAAGTGGTCTAAAGATAGTCAAATTGGCAAAAGGAGGGAATTCTGCACCAGGCACCAGCTTACTTTTTAAATAAATCTGTACGCCCGGATTGTCTGCACTTAATTGTACGGCAGAATTATAGCTTTCATAAGTCGCTCCATCTCCCAGTTGGCGTGGAGCCTTAGCCTGTGAAGCGTCCTCAAATAGTCGATAAGAACTTAAACCAGTAATAAGATTCAGCTTCGGATACTCACTCAATAAAGCCCGAAAAGCAATAATAGCCTGATTTTCTTCAAAAGGACGAATACCAGCATGAACGCGGGTGTCGTTATGCCAGATACGCCCAAAACTAGTTTCAGGGAAAACCAAATAATCGCTGTCCTGAGTCAATCCTTCCCTGGCAATACTGGTAAATTCCCTGATTTGACTAGCCTGAGGAACTGTAAATTTCTTATAGTGAGGCTCATAATTGGGCTGTACTACAACTACTTCTATCTGCCTGCCTGTTTCCGTATAAGTTGCATAACGAATGAGTGAGGCTATTATAGGCAAAAAGAAAACTGCTGCGATCAATAGGTCTCTAGAAAAACTGATGGTTTCTTTTTTTATGATTAATCGCTCTAATAAAAAGAAAATCAGCAGATTCAGCACCCATATCCAAAGCGAGCCACCAAAAGTACCTGTGATCTCGTACCATTGTATAATTTCAGGAAAACGGGCAAAGCTATTTCCCAGATTAAGCCAGGGCCAGGACATATCTTTCCAGTATAAATGAGTCAATTCAAATGTCATCCAATAAGCAGGAAGTGACCAATACCCCAATCTGTCCGATAATTTAGCTTTAGTTTGATGAAATACTATCCAGGGAATGGTCATGAGGAGGGTGTTGGGAAGTAGCGCCATGACACCTGCCATAAAAAGTGTATTTGTCACCCAATAAGTCGTCAATACATTCCAAAGGAATAAGCCCCAGAAAGCATATTTAAAAACCATCCACTTGGATATTCCTTTTTGCGCTGCAATCATACGTTCTACAAAGAGCAAAGGCACAAAGCCAATAAACATCAATGGAAATAGGGGAGAAGGTGTGAAACCGGCTGATAATAACACCCCACTTAGCAGGGAAAGCCCAAGCATCTGCCAGCCTTTTTCTTGTCTGTTGAACTGATAGGCAAACAGCATCAAGATAAAACCCATCAAACCCAGATAGAAAAATAAGGGGCGGTGCCCCCATAATTCATCCATCTGGAAACGACTGTACATCTGCCAGCCCATCAGAGTCGCTAATCCTCCAAAGGCGAGTAATAACGGGTATCTTATACTTGCTTTCATATATAAAATTGAATGTCTAAATTACGCATTGATTCGTAATTAATGAATTCGTATTTCGTAATTAACACATTCATAATTATCGCACCGTAAAACCATTCCCAAACCCATCCTGCGGACTCACAAAAACCAATTCTCCCTGAGCATTTTCAGCCATTAAAATCATGCCTTCCGACATGACACCACGCAGCTTTCTAGGAGCCAAATTTGCTAATAAAACGACTTGCTTACCAATAACTTCTTCAGCCTTATAAAACTCAGCAATACCAGAAACGACGGTTCTCTGCTCAAAACCAAGATCAACTTTTAGCTTAAGCAATTTCTTGGCTTTAGGCATTTTTTCGGCTTCCAGAATGGTGCCTGTACGCAAATCCAGCTTGGTAAAATCATCAAATGTGATCTCGTCTTTCAATGGCTCGTAACTAACCTTCTGCACCTTGCTTGCTTCCAGTTTATCAATTTGCTGTTGGATAACATCATCAGGAATACGGGTAAATAAATGCTCAGGCTTATTAATGCTGCTGCCTTTCGGCAAAACGGCTTTACCAGCCTTCAAGTCATCCAGCAAATGTTCTAAATCTCCATTTTCAAGGGCAGATAAATTTAACAAGTCTCTTAATTTAGCTGATATGAATGGCAAAAATGGCTGACTCACCACACTCAAAGCTCCAACAATCTGCAATGCCAGATTCATCACGACTTTCACAGTCTCAGGATCGGTTTTTACCAATTTCCAGGGCTCATTGAATTGTAGGAATTGATTACCCATACTGGCTATTTCTATCAATGCTTTCAAGCCTCCACGAAAATCATAAGCCTCTACGAGTTTACCCAACTCTTCCAGTCTATGGTGTAATCTATTCAATTCTTCCTGATAGCTTGAAGTAGAGCCTTCTTCTTCTGAGCCGGCAATTGATAAACTGGCATCAAAATCAGGTACAACACCTTCATAGTACTTATTGGTTAGTACCAGCACACGATTGATAAAATTGGCAAACTTACCGACAAGGTCAGTATTGTTCAACTCCTGAAAATTGCCCCAGGTAAACTCACTGTCCTTGAGTTCAGGCATATTTTTAATCAGTACATAACGCAATACATCCACATGATTGACAATGCTGTCTTTACAATCTTCCAGGTATTCATGCCCCCAAACAGCCCAGTTTCGGGAAGTTGAGATTTTATCGCCTTCCAGATTCATAAACTGATTGGCAGGCACATTATCCGGCAATACATAGCCACCCGCCGCCTTAAGAATAGCCGGGAAAATAATGCAATGGAAAACGATATTATCTTTGCCAATGAAGTGAACAAGTTTACTGTCTTTATCTTTCCAGTAAGGCTCCCAGTCCTTATTATTATCCAATGCCCACTGCTTCGTAGCAGAGATATAACCAATAGGTGCATCCAGCCAAACGTAAAGTTTTTTGCCTTCTGATCCGGGAATATCCTGCGGTACATCTACGCCCCATTCCAAATCACGCGTCATAGCACGAGGCTGAAGATCACCCACCCAGGAACGACATTGCCCCAATACATGGTTTTTCCATTCCTTCGGGTCATGATGTTGTTTACCGTCCAATTGCCCGGTATTGATCCATTCTCCCAGCCAGTCAGCATGTTTGTCCAGCGATAAATACCAGTGTGTGGTCTCTTTGAGTACAGGTGTATTACCACTTAGTGTGGAAACAGGATTAATAAGTTCGGTCGGGCTCAAAGCAGAACCACAATTCTCACATTGGTCGCCATAAGCGGCATCATAACTACATTTCGGACAGGTTCCTTTGATATAACGGTCTGCCAGAAACTGATTTTGCGATTCATCATAATATTGCTCATTCGTCTTTTGTGTAAACTCGCCTTTTTTTAGCAAATTCGTGAAAAACTCCTGTGCCGTTTCATGGTGAATAGGCTCGCTGGTACGGTGATAAATATCAAAAGAAACCCCTAAATCCTCAAAAGTCTGCTTGATTTGAGCATTATAGCGATCTACAATTTCTTTGGGTTTTACCCCGTCTTTTTTTGCCCTGATTGTAATAGCTGCCCCATGTTCATCGGAACCACAGATGTATATTACATCCTTGCCCATCAAACGCAGGTAACGGACGTATATGTCAGAAGAAAGATAAGCACCGGCAAGATGCCCAATGTGTAATGGACCGTTGGCATAAGGTAGCGCAGCGGTAACTGTATATCGTTTTGTCATGTTTTCTTTTTATAAATAGGAGTGCAAATATAAAAATAGATAAGGTGGAAAATTGCAAAAAGGCAATTTCAAATTCCAAAAGGGAAAAAATAGATATAGGAAGACTGTTATGCACCACAAGGGCGCATAGTAGGAGAGGTAGAAATGATATGTTGAGAATGAGTATTCATACCCTCCATAACGAATACTTTGCAGGAATAGTTCATATTGCTTATATCGAAGATTCTTCTCTCAGATACTGAGATAAAGCATCATACACCTTATGCACAGGTAAGCCCATTACATTAGCATAAGAACCATTAAGTCGAGCCACTTTCACATAGCCCAGCCATTCCTGAATACCATAAGCACCCGCTTTATCAAAAGGCTGACAAGTATCTATATAGCGACGAATTTCCTGAGCGCTCATCTCTTTGATGTACACTTCTGTCATATCTGAAAATACTTCTCTATTGTTTTTAGTCATGATACATACCCCTGTAATCACCTGATGCATTCTACCTGAGATTTCTCCCAAAATGCGCACGGCATCCGCATCGTCTTTAGGCTTACCATATATCTTATTGTCCATAATAACCACAGTATCCGCAGTAATAATAATTTCATCATTTACAATAAAATCTTTTACTCCGTCAGCTTTTTTCTCCGCTATAAATGCTGCTACATCGTCCACAGGCATATCCGCCGGAAAGGATTCATCGGTATCGCGAGTGCGAATTTCAAAATCAAAACCGGCCTCTTTCAGCAGGAAAGAGCGACGTGGAGATTTAGATGCCAGGATAATTTTCATAGTGTGATTCGTTGATTCGTTAATTTGTGTATCCGTTATTCGTTGATTCGTGATTTGACGTATGAATGTTATTTAATTCTTCAGTTTTTTCTGTTGCAAATTGCCAAATTGGATTATTTGCGGGAATTATATTGCTTAGAAAGTGCTCTAGATAATCATTGTTTTGATTGTCTGGCATAACCCAGATACCGATGTATAAGTGGTCAAAAATCTGACAGCCTAATCCATTTTTTGTAAGTGCAATATCTGTTGGGAAAGAAATATTTAAATTCTCTTCGATCGTTGTTTTTAAACTATTAATTCTTGCATCCACGCCAACTTCATTAGCATCGACGATAATACCGATATTGGTAACCTCGGTACTTTGTAGTTCCTCAATTAGAACAGCATTTATCTTAGTGATACTTCCTGCCGATTTGACAAATTCTGATTTATATTTTTGAGGATTACTGTAGCCCTTTGGTGGTTTTATACCTCGCTTTATTAATAACTCAGAAAGAGCAATAGCATCATTGCCTTCTACAATTAAACGTTGTGCCATTGTTTTATCGGATTTCAAGTTGTAGTTCGAGACTGTTTTTTAGGCGCTCTCCATCAAAAATTATCGCTTCATTTTTTCCTTCTCTGCTGTGTTGTAAACGAATATATTCTGCTTCATTGAGGTATTTTTCATCTGATGCTACATAGTGGAAAGTCCTGATAGCATCTTGACTATGCGTAGTTGCAAAGACTTGAATATCCCATTTTACTGCGTATTTGAAAATCATTTCCCATAGCTTCTCCATAGCAGAGTAATGTAGACCTAGTTCTAATTCATCTATGAGTAGGACTTTGTTTTGAGCATTGGCGAGACTTAGCGCAATCAATAAAATTCTATTTACTCCATCTCCTAATGTGCCCAATGGAACTGGCTTATCAGTGTTCTTTAGACGAATACGAACTATTTTACTGCCTACATCAAAGCGAATTAAGCTAGGTTCTATTGTGTCTCTGACAATTTCGTAAACATCATCTTCTTTTGGTGTTAATACTACATTTTCCCAAAGAAAGCCTAAAGTGCGGAAGTCGTCAGAGCTAAAAGGAACATAGATAGCCTTGTCATTTGGTAAAGTTGCAACGGAATTTGTGTCTAGTATATGTTCTAAACCCTTATCGATAAAGAAAAAACTATAGTCGTTGACAGAACTGAGAGGGTTATTTGGAGAAATTAAATGGCAGTCATTGATATACAATTCATCTTCATTGGTATACCTGTTGAATAATGATTCATATGGTTCTTTAAGACCTTTTCTAAAAGAATTTCTTTTATCAAGAATATGATTAACAACTGTACTATCCCCATTAGCCTCCAAAATCCGAATCGCATCCAGCAAGCAAGTCTTCCCAGAATTATTCTTCCCGGCAATCAGATTCACCCTTTTGAGTACCGGAATATCCAATTCCTCAAAAGCCATAAAATTACTGATCTTTAAATGTTCAATCATAAGATTCCTTTAGCTAACAAAAATACGGATTTATCAGTGTATTTCAATGCCCAGAAAAACATTAACACAGGCGTATGCAATACGCCCCAACGATAACACGTCAAAAAAAGATCAAAAACAATAAGCTAAAAAGTGGCAAATAGAGCAGCCCTGTCAGCATAATAAGCTTGGTAAAACTGCTTAGACGGTGAAAGTCTTGCTTAGTCTGCGCAAATACCAGTAACAACATTGCCAGTAATATTGGGATAAAAATAAAGATCAGGGTATAGAAAAATCCAGCCCATTGCCAGTGGAAGTTTTCCCATTGCCAGTTGAGCAAATAAATAACAGTGCATAATAAAGCCACGATAAAAAGTCCGGCAATTATTTTGGCGGTCTTGATACCGAGTACAACAGGAAGCGTTCTACAGCCTTGTTTCTGATCGCCCTCTACATCTTCAATATCCTTCACAATTTCCCTGAACATAGTGGAGAAATAGGCAAAAACAGCATAGCCCCAGAAAAGATAAAAAACATACCAGCCATACTCTTTATGCTGATCGAATAAAATACTAAAGGTTTTTCGCTCTGCAAAGAGTACCAGGATGGTCACCATAGCACAAAAAGTAGCAACTACTATGTTGCCAATTAAAGGCATTTTTTTCAATTTCCAGGAATACAACCACAAGGGTAGGGCAGCAGCAGGAAAAAGCCACATCAGTCGAAGGTCGCCCACATGCCAGGCAACATAAATAGCTAAAATAAAGCCTGCCAGATGTAAAGCAGCATAAATATACCAGGCAATTTCAACAGAAAATACACGCCCGAGCATGATCTGTCCGGGCTTGTTAATCTTATCGATCTCATAATCGTAAATATCATTAATAACATAACCGCCAGCAGCGATCAGCATAGTCGTCAGAACCAGTAAAAAGAATTGAAAATGAGAAAGTATGGGAATGAGGTCAAGCTTAGAATAGAAAGGCTGGAGAATACAATAGCGCAGTAAATACTGTGTCAGTCCGACAATCAGCAAATTGGGGAAGCGAATAAATCGTAGGAATGGTTTCATCTTGACAATACTTCGTATTGGTTTTAGGCTATGTCTGTAAATGTTCTGGAAATCCTGTTTACTAATTTCCAAAATCGAATACAAAGTATTCTCAAACAGACCATTTATCGTGCAATGCCAGTACTTTTTCGATGACATCTCTGGCGCAGCCGTGTCCACCTGCAAAGGGAGAAATATATCTCGAAATAGCCTTGATTTCCTGAGTAGCATCGCATGGACAAGCAGGCATAGCTACTTTTCTCATTACTTCATAATCAGGAAGGTCGTCACCCATATATAGAATATTCTCCGAATTGAGTTCATAAGTATAAATAAACTCTTCGTATGCTTCCATCTTATTTCTTACACCTGCATACACTTCTTTCACGCCTAACTCGCGTAGGCGATCAATAACGCCTTTGGAATTGCCACCTGTAATGATACCTACATTATACTCTAACTCCACCGCCATTCTGATGGCAAAGGCATCTCTTGTATTCATTCTGCGAACCAGATGACCGTTTTCCATGACCATTACGCCATTTTCTGCCAGCACGCCATCTACATCAAAGATGAAAGTCTGAATATTATTAAAAGCTTCCAGATAATTCATTCAGGACAGATTTATTGATTATCTCTCCATTCATACACCCATTTTGCCTGAATTTGCTCCAGGTGTCCTTCGGTAGAACCTTCTCTTTTTCCTTCAAAATTGGGAATTTCTAATATCCAGGTTAAAAGCTCAGTAAAGCGGATACGGTATATCTTCGACTCTGTGAAATCATCGCCAAACCTGTCGTACAGCTTCATGGCAATATCTTCATGGTCATTCCAGTTGATTGGTAAATCTTCTATATCAAAACCCATATTCAGGTTGTTTTTTAATGTTCGTGACCAATAATGTCAGACTGGTCGGGAATAGTGATTTCTATTTCTGCATCTTCTTCCAGGATAATACATTGACATGCCAGACGAGATTCCAGACGTGGATTAACAGCCCGATCAATGAAGTCTTCTTCCTTGTCGGATATTTCCTCCAATTTATCATCTCCTTTTTCTACATAAATATGGCAGGTACTGCAAGCACAAACACCACCACAGTTATGATTCAGATGAATATCGTGCATTTCAGTTACTTCCAAAATAGACACATCAACCTCTGCTTCTACGGTTTTAGAGGGGATGTTTTTATCTTCAAAATTAAATTTTATAGTCGCCATTCAGACTTATTGTTTGGTAGTTGATCTAACTAGCGCAGTCTATTCATAGACTTGACCAGTTTTTCATCTTTTTTGATAAAACGATTTGCCAATACGGCAAAAATGAATGCTCCAAGTGGAGCTATTAAACCAAGCCCTGCCTGTATACCAGAAGGAATGGCATTGTACTGTAGGTACAATAAGACAACTCCAAGTATCGGTAATAATAAACTCAATAAAATGAGCAAGTAGCCAAAACGAAGTTGTAGAATTCTATTTTTAAATAGGAAAATATTCAAAATAGCCAGAATACCTCCAAGTGCCGTTACAACAAGTAATGCTGTATGGTCTTGAATGTCAAAAGCTTTATCGGCAAGATAGCCATCAGCGGCTGTACTACTTGAAGCAAAGTCTAATCCGAAAAGAGAAAAGAAGGCAGCAGCTACTACTAATAAGAATATAGTTTGAATTCTTTGTATCATGGTATTAACGAAAATTTAAACATGCTCTAATACAATTTGGTTCACACCTTTTGCGCAAAGGTAGTTTATTATCAAATCTTTGCAAAAAAACAATTAGATTCTATTTACAATACTTCGTATTGGTTTTTGTTTTATCAGCAGTTAAGGAGATTGGTATAAAGCTTATAAATTCAGAGTGTTGATTGTCACGACGTTCGTTTAGACGTTAATTGACTGAGGTTGATTTTTTTCTGTGATAATCTGTGTACATCTGTGGTGGATAATATTTACCTTACATAACTGCTTATCGAAAAAATGGTATTGTACAAAAAGTATCTTTTCTTAATGTGCCTTCATTTGTGTATAAACTCGATCAGAAAATCCATGTCGATGGAATTGGAGAAGTAGAGTATGACATAGCTTTTGGCGGTGCATTTTACGCTTATTGCAATGCCGATAAACTTGATATAAGACTGAAAGGAAAAGACCATGACCAGTTAGTCGATTGGGGACGTAAGATCAAATATGCTGTGATGGACAGTCTGGAAATCAGGCATCCATACGAGGAAGACCTGAGTTTCTTATACGGTACTATCTTTATTGGAGAGGCAGAACAGCCGGAACATCACAGCCGTAATGTCTGTATATTCGCAGAAGGCGAAGTAGATCGTTGTCCGACGGGAACAGGAGTGAGTGCGAGAGCAGCGCTACATTATGCCCGGCAGGAACTAAAACTCCATCAGTCTATTAGAATAGAAAGTATACTAGGAACTACTTTCGATGTAGAAATTGCTGAATTGACAGAATTTGGTGACTATGAAGCCATTATTCCAAAAGTAACAGGTACGGCGTCCATTATTGGCAAGCATGAGTTTTATTTCGATCCTGATGATGCCTTGAAACAAGGCTTTATTTTTAGATAAAAATTTAAACAAAGACGGTCTTTTTACATTTAGCATATTATGAATAAGAATAAAGAATTCGATATTATAATCTGGGGAGCATCTGGCTTTACAGGCAGGCTTGTTGCTGAATATTTGTTCAAAAAATACGGTATCAATGATACTATAAAATGGGCAATGGGCGGCAGAAATCAAGCAAAGCTGGAACAAGTCAGAGCGGAAGTAGCTGACGATTCCGTTCCTTTAGTCATCGCTGATAGCAAGGATGAAGCTTCGCTCGATCAAATGGTACAGCGCACTAAAGTTATCTGTACCACTGTAGGTCCTTATGCGAAATACGGTTCAAAACTAGTAGCTGCCTGTGTCGCTCATCAAACTGATTATTGCGACCTTACAGGGGAAGTACAATGGATGCGCCGTATGATAGATCAGCATCATGTTAGTGCTAAAGCCAATGGAACCAAGATCGTCCATACCTGTGGCTTTGATTCTATTCCTTCGGATATGGGAGTATATTTTATGCAAAAAGAAGCTTTGGCGCAGACTGGTCAGCCTGCCAAACAGATTAAAATGCGGGTTAAAGCCATGAAAGGTGGAATGAGTGGAGGAACTTACGCTTCTTTGAGTAATGTGTTGGCAGAAGCCAGAGAAGACAAAAGTATTTACGGTGTATTGATTAATCCTTATAGCTTGAATCCAAAAGGAGAAGACAATGGACCTGATAAAAGAGACCTGCAAAGTATTGTTTATGATAAGGAGGCTAAAAGCTGGATATTCCCATTTATTATGGCCGGCATAAACACTAAAGTAGTAAGAAGAAGCAATGCACTGGCAGGCTATCCTTACGGTAAAAACTTTCGGTATGATGAGGCAATGATGAGTGGCGATGGCTTCAAAGGCAGACTGAAAGGTACTTTGACAGCGCTTCCAATTGGCTTAGTAATGTCTGCAAAACCAGGTACTTTCCTGAAAAAAATGATAGACAAAAGGTTACCAAAACCCGGAGAAGGACCAAGTAAAACTACACGTGAATCAGGATTTTATAATTTTAAATTTTTTACAAGATTAGAAGATAACTCTCTGGTTGTAGGTAAAGTTACAGGCGATATGGACCCGGGCTATGGCTCTACTTCCAAAATGCTTGCTGAAAGCGCTATTTGTCTGGCAAAAGATAATATTCCTGATGTAAGTGGTGTTCTGACACCTTCCGTAGCGATGGGAGATGCTCTCCTAAAAAGACTTCAGGATAATGCAGGGCTTACTTTTTCTTTTGGTTGAAAACCATCTAACTGATTCCTTAATCAGATTCAAAAGTGAGAATTATTACATATTCCCATAACAAGTTTTCAAGGTGTTTTCAGCCTTTTTGTTTTGTGGCGTATAATCAGATGGATCATAACCTTCTCCGCCTGCGCCATTGGGAAACCATTTCCAAAGAAAACCACCCGCCCACCAGTCTTGTAATTTTAGCTCTTCCAATAATGCTTCAATAGCATTTGCCTGAGCCTGTTCATTAATGGGCAAACTTTTTACCTTGGACTCCAATTCCCAAGTTTTATGGGCGCAGCCATCGACACTCAGATAACCATACTCCGTAAAAAGAACTGGCTTATTAGTAGTACAGGCAAATTGTTCGATCTGTTTGATATAGGGCTTCCAGGCTTTTCTAAGTTCATTTACAGATGGTGTGGCAGCCGTACTTAATGGAAAATAGGCGCTAATGCCTATATAGTCCAACCTTTCCCAGAAAGGCACTTTTTGATAATCATCCCAATTAGCACTATAGGTCAGTTTGCCATTATATACTTTTTGAATTTTATCAATGAGCTGATCCCAAAATTCAGGACGTTTTACAACTGATTTGCTGAATTCTGTACCGATACAGAGCATTTCTACTCGCATAGAATCGGCAATTTTTGCCATAGTCAATAAATAATACTCATAGTCTGTTTCCCATTTTCCCCATTTGTCATCCTGCTTAAAATCTAAATCACCTGGCCAACTACCAGGAATATAAACCTGCGGCTTGAGCATAACACTCAAACCTGCTTCTTTGGCGAGTTGTATGCTGGTTTTTACGCCTTCTGTCTTTTCGCCCCACCATTGCCAGTCGATATTAAAACTAACATGTGCCTTGCCCGGACGAGTGAAGCCATAAGGAATTACAGCTATCCAGTCGGCATTAACAGCTTGTATAGGAGGCATAGGATTTTCAGGAAAAGGCCTGGCAGGAGCGGTCATGGTGATACCTTTCAGACGCTTTTCAACCTTTATTTCGCAGTTAGTGGAACCTGGAAGGCTAGAACACGTATACCCAAATAACAGAAAAGAAGAAGCAAATAAGAGTAAGCACCAAATATTTGGTGAAGTTTTGTTTTGGCAAATTTTTCGCATCATTTTTCAAATTACGAAAGGTCTTTGTATTTGACAAGATAGCTGTTAAGAAATTTTTAATCTTGAGCTAAATATTTTATGTTTAATTATTAAAATGGTAACTTATTTGGTTTAAAAATGAAAAAAATCTAAAAAATAATTTATTTAATTGTAAAATTTGCATTTTAAATCAATTTTGTTGTAAATTTGTAATAACAAATCAAGCGAAAGGCTTGATGAAATTAAAATACTGTGAGGTGATGAAATTGGCAGACATGCCCTCTTGTCTCGAGGGTGAGGATAATAGGATAAACGTAGTATATCGGGTTGACCACTAAAGTTGATTTGTACTATAGCTAACTACCTCGTGAAGGTTCGACCCCTTCTCTCACAGCTACGAACTCAAATGAGAGTTCTCTATGACAAAAATACTGTGAGGTGATGAAATTGGCAGACATGCCCTCTTGTCTCGAGGGTGAAGATAACGGGATAAACGTAGTATATCGGGTTGACCACTAAAGTTAATTTGTGCTATGGCTAACCACTTCGTGAAGGTTCGACCCCTTCTCTCACAGCGATACCAGGCGAATTTTAAAAAGCGGAAATGACTGATGTTGTTTCCGCTTTTGCTTTTTCTATCTGTATCTTTATTTTTCTGATTCGTTATGATAATGTTTTGTTTGTAAACTCCTATTTTAAAGAAAAAAAATGAAATATATCCATTTAACGACATTTCTGATCCTTGTCCTGATAATGGCTTGTCAAAATAAAAAAGATACTGTCAGTCAGGAAAATAGTCGCATCGAACTCGTTCCTGAGCCTGATAAGCAAATAAGACTTGAACAGGAAAAAAATCAAGAATCGAATTTGACTTCTTTCGACAGGGCTGCTATAAAAAAAAGACTTAAGGCTAAGAACGGAAATGGAGAACCCTATTTTGTACATATTTTTGTACCGCTTTGCGATAATGAAAACCAGGGTATAGTCCCTACTTCAAAATCTTTAGGTGATGGATTAAGCCTGAGAACAAACTTATATTGGGCGACGAAGGGAGGGATGAAAAGACATTTTAACGACAGTAAAGACTGGAAACTAGTTTATTCGGCTAAAGATGTATCATCGTCTGTATTGGAAAGAGTGATTTTTGAAAGAGACTTTTCCGGCACACAGGTATATGTGATTGCCGATGCTTACAGAGGGGACAGAATGGAAGAAACGGTCAATGATTTCCTGGCATCATTGGCTTATGAAAAGAAAGGAGAAGTAGAATTAGAGTCCGGTAAAACAGTCAAATTCGGCGGGCATTCAGACTTGATGGTTTTTAATGGACATAATGGGATGATGGATAATATTGACGTCAGGAATTGGAAGAATAAAACTGAAAAGAAGACCGATGCTGTTATAAATGCCTGTGTATCATATAACTATTTTGAAGAGGAACTAATGCTTGCCCAAGCTTATCCATTGATCCGAACAAATACATTATTATACCCGGCAGCTTATTCAATAGAACAGGTAATTATTGATTGGATTAATGATACTACAGAAAAGCAGATTGCTTTGAATGCGGGGAGAGTCTACTGTGAAAAACACGATTGTGGAAGAGGTACAAAAGTATTTAAAACAGGGTGGCGAGAATAGGCTGATAAAAAGAAATCCCAAATTTTCATTGTGAAAATTCGGGATACTTCGTGTTTATATGACCGGAGATTTATTCTATAATTTTATCCAGTTTTTTGAGTATCTCTTTAGCATCCTCTGTATAATCGGATTTTTCTGGGATTTTGCTGAGCAACTTTTCGGCTCCAGTTTTATCAGATAATTGTAAATGACATAGAGCCTGATAAAACTGACTTTTAGCTTTTAGAAGAGCATTATTTACTTTTTTAGCATATCTGAAGGCTTTCAGGGCTTTTTTATATTCTTCTTTCTGCCAGTATTGTTCACCGATGTTCATCAGATCATTAAAACTTAATTTATCTATTCGTGTCTCCCAATCTTCGGTATCGGTAGATTCTCCCATAGTAGTTGAGATAGATTGATAATATTGATCTGCCAGAGCGGGCATAGTAAGACTTTGTTGGTCATTATTTTGGAAAAACCATAACCCTAAACCTAATAATAACAAAATAGAGGCTGCATAAGCCAGATAGCGAAGCGGAAAGACTTTACGAGTCTTATTCTCTTTGCTTGTAAAGGAGGGGCCTTCATTGTCGGTTGAGATAGTATTGTTTGTATGAAAATCTTGTTTGACTTCATTGATTAAAGTCATGAAATCCAGGTCTTTTTTACTGATATTGCTTTTCAGTTCTCTGTAAAGTTGGACTTCTTTAGCAAATTCAGTATCTGATTTGAGTTTTTCTTCAAATGTTTTTAATTGTTCCCCTGTCAAACGTCCTGTTAGGTATTCTTCTATTTGTGAGTACAAATCCTGCATTATGTTTAGTTTTTAGCTATCCCCCAATTCTTTGAATAGCCTGTCCTGCTGAATACTTTTTAATAATTTCTTTTTGCAACGAGCACGCTTAGTTCTTGCAAATTCATAGGTGTATCCCATGATTTCTGCAATACGTTCGTGTGGCAGATCATCAAAATAATGACCAAGTAACTCCCTGCATTTTTCATCTAAACGAGCCAAATGTTCCCAGAAAAGGCTCAATTTAGTTTGTTCGTTGATAGCTTCTATAATATTTTTGTTGTCTGTATATTCCAAAACATCAGCAGGTGTGTCCACCTTGAGGCTTTTTTTTCTTCTTCGGAGCTCTTTTAGCCACTGTTTTGTGGATATTCCCCAGAGAAGGGCTTTAAAATTAGTGCAGATATAATCTGGTTTATTGGCGAGTTTATAAAGTGTGACCATGGTTTCCTGAAAAATATCCTTTGCATCTTCTTTATTACCACCATTATTGCATATCCATTTATCAATACCTGAATAATACTTCTCATACACTTCCACCAATGCTTTTCGATCCTGTCTGCGAAAAGCATTTATGTAGTATTCATCCTTCTGTTCACTCATTGTGCTTTTATTTCAATAGATATTAAAACGGCTTAAAAATACATTTTATATCTGAAGTTGTTTTAAAAAAATCCCTTATTTAAATAGGCTTCTTGCTTATCTAGCCATAAATAATTTTAAAAAAATCAATTTATCTGGTCACAGATATGGTTTTTCTGGTATTTATGATTGAGGTAACTAATTATGCAGAACACCATGACAGGTCAAAACGCTGCAACTTTATAGATCTCGACCACACACGCTTACTCCGTAAATAGATTACAAACTTTTGGAATAGTCTGTAGATTGAAACACTATACAGGCTAAACAATACAGGTATGCGCATACCGGGGCGATTGCTGAAAACCCTTTAAAAGAGTAGGCATTCATGAAGTGTTTGTTCAATGAAAAAAATCATCGGACAAAATCTGACAAACAAAAGATTATGTTATACAAAAAACACAACTACAGAGTTTACGGAGCTGTACTATGTAGCCTGATGTTACTGGTGAGTATATCACTTAGCGCCCAGGCAAAACTGGCAAAAGGAAAAATCAGCATAGCGACCAATTGTCCAATAAGTAAAGTTAATGCTGATAAACGAACAGTTAATACTGTAGAATTTAGAGAGTATTCATTGAAAAATGAGAACAATGTTGCTTTATCGATTGAAGAAGTAGATAAAGTCATCGAATTAAAAATGCTTCAGACTGCCTTGCCCAAACCCGCAATAGTATTCTCAAAAAGAAGATATGCGGTTAGTAGTGAACAAACAAAACTTTAAAAAACAATTTTATCACTCTCTAATACATTGTAAACTAAATTTCTTTAGGTTTTTAAGCGTTTATTTTGAAATTAATCGAGTCAAAAACGACGCACATTCCCGATAGCTATCGGGAGAGCTACGTAAGAAGTTTTTGAGGAAGAGTAATTTTAAAAGAAGCACCTGAAAAAGTATAGAAATTTAATTTACAATGTACTAAAACAAGTACACATGAAAAAGACAATACTATCATCATTTATATTGCTGACTGCACTTTTTATTAATTTCAATAATACAACCCAAGCAGAATCCGTCCCGGGAATGGATGGAATATTTACAATTGAAACACTGACCGTTTGTGAAAATATTTACAGCTTTACAACGACCGAGGAAGTTTGTAGTGGCACATTACCAGTATTTACAATTGGACCAGATTGTAGCGCAGTCCCTGATCCTTTCGGTACAGAACTAGACCTTGATTTTTTCATATATGCACCAGGTGGTGTACAACAACAAGCACCTGCTGGCTATGATCCAATGGGCGGTTTGTTAGTCGATAATAACTTTCCGCCATCCAATACAGACCTACTACTTGATGGGGGAGTTGGTGAAACCTGGAACGGGACAATTTGTGCAGATCATATGGGAAATAATGCATTGACTAACAATTCTTGTGAACCTATTGTAATCACATACTTTGTACTACCCTGGGATCGAAGTTTTGACTCAGATGGAGATGGTTCTTTCGGCGAATATAACCAAACGGCTCCTGATGCATGCCCGATTTTACGCTATGATATAACAGTATACCCAAGTTTTAATACAATTGTAACAGATAACGGTTGTGAAATTTTTGTAGAGCTGGTTACTGGAGATGGCACAGCCTGTTCAACAGAAACTTATACTTGTTCGGTAGCGGGAGATTCTTTCAGCTACGATTTTTCTAATGGGATAAACACGCCTTTAGATTGTTTTAGCCTGTATGGAACAGTTACCTGCACAGGTTGTAATACTTGTGAGGACCTATCCGCTGCAATAACTACAACGCCCCCAGAATGTTCAGATAATACTCAGGCATATTTGGATTCATTAACTTACGAGTTCTTACCTGTTCCTAACAATAATGGTACTGCTACAGTAGCTGTTGATGGTGGAGAAGGAGCCTATGAATATCTATGGAGCAATGGAGATACAAGCCCTACAGCAACGAATCTGAATTCAGGACCAGTAAGTATTACCGTAACTGATGTAACAACAGGCTGCGTAGTAATAAGCAGTTCAGTTGTAGACACTATCCCACCTTTGGAGCTTAATATTATTTCTGTTATAGATGCTACCTGTGGACAATCTAATGGCTCGGTCACTGTAGAATATAGCGGAGGAAATGGAGCACCTTATGCTATATTTTTAGGTGAAAATGGTATATCCGACACTCTATCTGGTCCAGGAACATTTACTATTGACAATTTATCACCGGGAAGCCATGTTGTTTCAGTTTGTGATGGCGGATGGTGCTTTGTAGGTACTATCGTTGAAATAGGAGATGTTGCCCCTTTTACAGCACAGATGTTTACGGAATCACCGACATGTTCCAATAATACGGATGGTTATTTTAATACAGGAAACCCACCGCCTACAGAAGATGGTAGTGCTATGCTTGTTATTTCTGGCGGGACTGCTCCGTTTTCCTACCAATGGAGTAATGGCAGCACTCAGTCATCCTCAGATAATTTACCCAGTGGCCCGATTAGCGTAACGATCACAGATGCTACAGGTTGCCCTATTCTAGTTGAAGGTATGGTTGAGGAAGTTCCTCCAATAGAAGTAGTTTATACAGTTACGGATGTAAGTTGTAATGGTCTTGCCGATGGAGCTATCGCAATTGATTTCAGTGGTGGAAATGGTGGAGGTTATGTCCTGTTTTTGGATGGGGCAATTATTCCAGGATCATACACTGCTGGTACTTATGTCTTTGACGGACTCGAAGCCGGTATTTATGAGGTAGTGGTATGTGATGAAGCTGGTTGTTGGATAGTCGTCACTATTGAGGTGATTGAAAGCCCTGAGCTGGATATCGAGATCATAACAACTCCGCCTACCTGTTCTTCAAATTCAGAAGGCTATGGAGATGTTAATAATCCAGCTCCTGCTCTAGTGTCAGATGGTACTGCCGAAGTATCAGTAGTCGGTGGAACACCTCCTTATCTGTATTTCTGGAACACTGCTGATACGACTTCTTTAATAGGTGGACTTAGTCCAGGAACTGTAACAGTGACCGTAACCGATGCTAATGGCTGTACTGCAACAGCAGAAGCAGAAGTTGAAGATCTGCCACCACTTTATGCCACGCTTTTGGAAGCTAATAATCCTTCTTGCCCTGGCGAATCCGATGGTTCTATTACTATCGAATATGGTGGTGGAAATGGTCCTGTCTTTACAATATGGCTCAATGGAACATTAGTTACAGGTTTGCTAAATACTGATGGAACTTACACTTTTGACAATTTACCGGCAGGTACCTATGAAATAGCTGTTTGTGATAATAATCTTTGTATTATTTACCTTACGGTAACATTAGAAGACCCGCAAGGGTTATCTATTGTAACAGTGACTAATTCACCAACGTGCCCTGATAATGCAGATGCGCAGTGGGATATAAACACACCTCCGCCTACCGATGATGGTTCTGCTATAGTTACTGTTTCAGGTGGGATGCCTCCTTATAATTATCAATGGAGTAATGGTGACACACTCGCTACAACTGAAGGACTAAGTGCTGGAGTATATACTGTTACTGTTACGGATGCCAACGACTGTATTGCTACTGCAGAGGTAGAGGTAGAGGAAGTTGAACCACTTTATGGAACTATAACAGCTACAGACCTAAGCTGTAATGGGTATTCAGATGGAACAATAACAATTGATTACGGTGGTGGAAATGGCGGTGGATTTATCCTTATTGTAAATGGAAATAGCTATCCAGTAGGAGGAGCTGGTACTTACACGATTGAAGATTTGCCTGCGGGGACTTATGAAATTATAGTATGCGATATTGCAGGATGTATTTTAGTGCTGACTGCCGAAATTGAGGAGGCGCCCGTACTGGAAGTTGAGATCGTAACAACCAGACCTACCTGTTCTTCAAATTCAGATGGCTACGGAAGTGTGAACAATCCTGATCCTGCTCCAGTGTCAGATGGTACTGCCGAAGCATTAGTAGTCGGTGGAACACCTCCTTATGCGTATTACTGGAACACTGCTGATACGACTTCTTTAATAGGTGGACTTAGTCCAGGAACCGTAACAGTGACCGTAACCGATGCTAATGGCTGTACTGCAACAGCAGAAGCAGAAGTCGAAGATTTACCACCACTTTACATAACACCCGTAGATATTGTTGATCCTTTCTGTAATGGTGATTCGACGGGTTCTATTACTGTAGAATATGGCGGAGGAAATGGTTTTGGTTTTGTTTTCTGGCTGAACGGAGCCCTCGGAGGAGGTATGTTCAACAATGACGGAACCTACACCTTTGATAATTTGCCGGCTGGTGAATATGAGATAGCGCTTTGCGATATTAGATTCTGTATTATCTACCTTACGGTAACATTGGAAGAACCTGAAGGCCTGTATATAGAAGCTACTGCGGATTCTCCAACTTGCCCTGATAATGCTATTGGATTATTAGATGTAAATACACCTGCTCCTTCTGATGATGGTTCTGTCAGTGTGGATAGTATCTCAGGAGGTACAGCGCCTTATACTATCTTGTGGAGTACAGGTGATACAACTGCAACTGTCACTGATTTAAGTCCGGGAATTTATACTGTTACTGTAACAGATGATAACGACTGTACAGTCACATCAGAAGTAGAAGTAGAAGAACTCGAAGATATTTACGGAACGGTATCAAGTACAGATGCAAGCTGCGGTAGCACTGCCGATGGCACGATCACTGTAGAATATGGCGGTGGAAATGGAGGAGGATTTATCATTATTGTAAATGGGACGCCTTATTCAGACGCCGCAGGAGCAGGTACTTACAGTTTTGAAGACTTAGCTGCCGGAACCTATGAAATCATTGTATGTGATATTAATGGTTGTATTATAGTTTTAACAGCTGAAATTGGTGAATCTTCAACTCTGGAGCAAGAAGCAACATTATATCAGCCAGCATGTCCGGGAGACGAAGGTATCATTGATCTGACCGTATGGGGAGGAGAGGCACCTTATTCTTTTGAATGGAGTAATGGCGCTACTACTGAAGATATCTTTGATGTACCAGAAGGTATTTACACCGTAACAATCACAGATAGCGAAGCTTGTTCAACAACGGCTACCTATGAATTAACAGCGCCTGAACCTATCAATATTTCTTTTGAATGTATCGATTTAGGCAATGGTGAAATGGAAGTCGTAGGAACAGTTACGGGCGGAACACCGCCTTATTCTTACCTATGGCTGCCTATGGGCGAAAATGGTACATCTGTAATAGCACAGGTGGAGGACAGCGTATGTTATACCCTGAAAGTTGCAGATGCCAATGGCTGTAATGCAGTTGCATCAGATTGCTGTTATATAGAAGAAGATGCAGGTGGTGATTTTAATGATCCTTTTGGAGTCTTTCCTAACCCAGTTATTGAAATCCTCAATGTTGATAGGGGAGGAAGAGGAACTGGAGAGGAAGTAACCTTCGAAATAATAACGATTGATGGTAAGGTAGCGAAACGTTTTCCACCTGTAAAAGGTGATATGGAGATCATTCAATTGAGTGTTACTGATCTGCCTTCTGGTGCATATATTTTATTAATAAACACTGGAAAAGAACAGGTAACAAGAAAGGTAATAATTGCTAATGAAAACTCCGGATTTAGAAATTAGATACAATAGACTTACTTAAGCTCTCTTCAGACCGCCGGAGTTGGTGTATTTCACCATACTTCGGCGGTATTTTGGGTTTATGAAAGAGCATGGAAAGAGGGTAGGAAACAGGTCAATATCTCATAGAAATGTCTAAGATCGAACTAATACACCAATTACAAAAATGCAGAAAAACATACATTGAAAGGCTAGCACATTATTTACATCAACCATTATCAAACGACATGTTATGCTTAAAACTAATTGGACTCAAAGACAAAAGTATCTGTTATTCATTTTATTGGTATTCAGCGATATTGTTACAGCTAATGAAGTCAGCTTTTACTCAGAATTTCTTAAGACTACCAATGAAACAGACTTTACTTCAACACTTACAACTTTTACAAGTCATTTAAATGGAGTAGACATATCACGGTCATATTCATCGTCGCCATGCACCAATATTTGCGAAGGAGAACCGTTAATTTACACTACTTCCGGCTCGACTGATGAAACAGACCCAAATTATATTAAGCTCTATATATTAGCAGATAATGCAGGCAATATTTTT
Organism: Saprospiraceae bacterium; assembly: GCA_020627965.1. GTDB lineage: Bacteria > Bacteroidota > Bacteroidia > Chitinophagales > Saprospiraceae > JAHDEO01. The sequence goes on from JAHDFX010000003.1 coordinate 65,192, forward strand.
GACATTAACACTACTGGAGACTTTACAACTAGCATAGCGAATGTAACAGTTTGCACAACATATAATATTCATGCTCTGGTCTATGATATGAATAATGCCCCTGAGGGAATTTCATCACTGACCATTGGAAATAATATTTCAGTGATTAATGATGGCTGCTTTAATACTAACTTTTTTACTAATTATGCTTGCTGTAATGTATGTCCCAACCCTGAATTGATATGTGACCTTAATGCAGTATTTCCTGTAGCAGTTTCTGGGGGAGCAGAAGAAACGATAGGTTGTCTTCTTACAAGTCCTAATCCCAATTTTTATACACTTAATATTGCAGCAAGTGGAGACTTGCATTTAGCTTTTACCAACACAAATAATGCAGATCTCGATTTTGCTATATGGGGTCCATATACATCTTTTGAAGAAAACTGTTCAGATATATTGCCATCAGATGAGCTAATAGATTGCTCTTTCAGTGCTGGCGGAGGTCCTGAAAATATTGACGTGCCAGGAGTAGAAGCCGGGGAATGGTATTTCTTAATGATTACCAACTTTGATGAAATTGATACAGATATTTCTTTTATACCAGAAACGAACAATACCGCCTGGGTGGGCGGGCCAATAGTCACTGTTGTAACAACAAGCCCTACTTGTAGTGAAGATACGGGGGCAATAGATATAAACATTACCGGAGGTATACCACCATACACATATCTTTGGAGTACAGGGGCAACATCAGAAGATTTGACAGGAATAACTGCTGGTAATTATACAGTTAGTGTGACGGATTTTAATGCTTGTAATACAGAAGTAGAGGTCGTTCTTGTAGCTCCTGGAACGCAATGTCCATGCGATGCGGATTATAGTTTCACGCCTTCTGATATATGCAGCGATGAAACTATAAATTTTGACATTGATGCGGGATGTGTCCCCGCTGGCGAAAGTACAATATTTGTAGGAATGGAACACTTAGACCTTGACTGGTATGTTTATGCGCCGGGAGGTATACCACAGTTGGCGCCCACAGGTTATGATCCAATGAGTGGTCAGTCAGTAGCATATAACTTTCCAATTCCAAATTCTGATTTAGTGTTAGATGGCTGGATGGGCGGAAGTTCTGGAGGTACAATTTGTGCAAATTATACAACTAATAATACATTCTCTAATAATACCTGTGACCCTATTGATATCACATTCTTTATTATCCCCTGGGATTACGATGCTGATTCAAATGCTGATGGCAATTATGGAGAGTATAATCAGATAAGTCCTTGTATTACTCAGCGGCATGATATAACAATCTACCCTCAATACACCACCGAAGTTATAGAGTCTTGTGATAATACCGCAGAATTCAATATTCTTTCCCAAGATGGGACAGTTTGTCAATCAGCATCTCTTACCGGACTTGATAATGGAGAATACTATGCACCAGTGTTTCAATTATCTGGAACGCCTGCCGGATGTTCTTCATACACTGTTAACGGAACTTATGAAGCCTGTTGCGAACACCCGTCTGCTCCGCCTTGTGAAAATGGCTATTCCATTAGTCCTACCAATCAACTTATAGTTCAATTAAGAGAAGGAGTATCTCCAAGTATGATCGCCTCATGCCTGGATGGTATAGTCGCTGATATTACCTGCAACTGCGATTCATTAACGCTCATAGAATTTCCCAATATTGATCCTAATGGCGTGAAATTCATATTGAATATGGAAGGAAAAAGAAAAGATGCAGAGCGAGACCTGGAAGTAGAATCTTCTATCAATTATGTCATTGAATATTGTGGTGATTTCCCTAGTCAGCAAAGTCAGTGTTATGCCTTAGAAAATGCATCGCTCATAGATGAAAGAGTACTTGTGGGCTTAATTGACTCAGGAGCTGATACACTATCATTCCCTAATGTATTTAAAGATATAAAACCAATAGATATATATGAGTGTAGAGATAGTGAAGGGCAGGCAGAGCAAAATAATATTCAGCCGCTTTATATGACGACTTATACAGGTGCAAGGGATTCCTCAGGGCATGGCACTCATTTGGCGCACCTTATCGGGCAAAGAAAGGATAAGTTAGAAATTATTGACGCAAAGGTTGTGAATCGACTATCCGACAGAAATACTTTATTTAAATCAATTTGTGCATTGCATACATTTGCCAATTATAATAAAGATTTAAGATTGGATCATAGGAAAGAGGAAGGAGTAAGGCTCATAAATTTTAGTATGGGCTATTATGGGCTGAAGTCGGTACTATTAGAAGAAGCACTTATCAAAGCTATGCATGAAGATATTTTGGTCGTCTGTTCAGCAGGCAATCAAGGGAAAGACCTTAATAATGAAGATTTTAAAACTTGTGAAAGCATACAATGTACGCCTGATTCCTTAGCTACTATTACACTTTCCATTGATGATATTCAGGGACCATTCTTCACTTGTGATACCACTGGCTGGGAGTATATTGTAATCGATACTTTACAATTAGACACATTACCAGCAAGCTATATTACGGATACGGTTTTTACTGATAATATGGAAATAGAGGCTTTTACGCTTGCTGTTGGTCTTACATGCTCTTCAGCGATAGATACTTTCCGTTTCGGACATTTTCCTTCTGAATATGATCTGCCTAATATTATTTCTGTGGGTACCTGGGATACGGAAAATAATAGCTTAGCTGATTTCTCAAATCGTGGAGATAAAATTCATTTAGTAGCACCAGGCATAAACATTGAGAGCTATATACCTTGTTTTCTGGATACTTTAGATGCAAACCCCTATGATTGCAGGGCTACACGCAGTGGTACTTCTCAATCGGCTGCTTTGGTTACCCGTTACCTGACTGAATTATACGCCAATGATCCAACATTAGATTATACTGAAGCCATCAGTTTACTCCAAAATAATGTGGTTCCTATTCCTGCTCTGGATGGCGTAGTGACTTGGGGGGGAATATTACCCGATGTTGGATTAGTACCCGTAGAGTGTACGCCGGAGTGTTATGATTTATTAATACATAGTGGAACGATTGATTCCGCTGGAGTGCTGAAAAATACAGAAAGAATCATATCTATCGCTGACGTCAGGAATACCATTGTAGAATATAGAGCGAGTGAAACAATAAAGCTGGGACCGGGCTCTTCTATAGATTCTTCCGATGTTCATATAGAAATTGAAGAAGATTGTGAAGAACAAGAGTAGTGAAATAGGCGAGAAGCAGGATGCAAAACTATTTGTGTACTGCTTCTCGCAAAATTTGGTCAATTCAAATAACTTATTGATTATTTTTATACTGTTATTTATTGTTTCATTATGATTTCTTACATTTGTTTTCTTGCTGAACAAAGCTATTCCTAATAATACCAATTAAAACCTGGCTAAATGCGCTCTATATATTATAAATTTCAAATTGTTGGATATTTGTTGTTATGTACATTCAATCTTGAAGGACAGCCACCTGTAAATTATTATGAATTAGCAAATAACACTTATAAGCAAGCTCTGAAAGAAGCCTATGGAAAGGATGAGGATGGCGATGAACTTTGTGCTATCGAATTATTTGAATTGGCGGAGCTATACTGGATGAATATTTCACAGGCTGATTTAAGTCAGCAAGATTCAGTTTTACTAGGTAAAATATTGGTACTACGTAGCAATTTATATCTTAAGAATGGCATTAATCTACAGGCTTCTATTGAGGATACAGAAAGAGCTTTTAATATCCGATCAAAGTACTATCATCCTGAGCCTGGTTGTCCTGATATTTCTTTTGGTGCATTTTTAAGCCCCTGGTCAATTAGAGGAAGAGTGTATAAGGAGATCGGAGAATATAGTAATGCCAGAATATATTATGAGAAAGTTATTCAACACTGCGAAGAAGTGAAGCCTTATTATGAGGATATTCTCAGCTATTGCGATACTGTAGGGCTTGATAATGAAAGTGATATTGAATATTGTGAACATGCAGAACTAACACTGGAGAAAATACAGAAAAAAATTACAAGTACTTACAATGATATAGGAGTAGTTTATAATAGACAAAAAAAATCAAAAGAAGCATTGACTGTACTTGAAAAAGCATTAAAGTTTTCAGAAAAGAATACAGCTTTAAGAGCCGATATTTATGACAATATAGCTACAGCTTACGATGAGCAAGGGCAATATGAAAAAGCATTAAAATATTCCGATAAAGCACTGGAAATTTATGAATTAAAGGGCGAGGAAAATGCCATCGCTTCATCGCTTAATAATGTTGCTTTAACACATATAAAACTTAAAAACTATAATCAAGCCCATCAATTTTTGGATAGATCTTTAAGTTTGTACAAACAAATTAATAAAGCCAAAACCCATCCGGAATATGCAGCTTACTACAATAACAAAGGAGATGTCTATTATGCCGAAGGTAAAAAAGATAAGGCTTTAAAATATCATCATGAAGCCCTGATTCAGCATATTGAAGACTATGGTAATCCAAATGTTGAACATACCCCATTAAGTTTACTTAAAAAGATGGACAATAAACCTGATCTACTGACTTATCTGGCTTCTAAAGCGGCAACGGCGGGAGGAATGGGAAAGTCTGAGTTGGCATTAGAGACTTATAAAGCTTATGATCTTACTGTAAATATCATGCGAACAGAACATGCTTCAGATGAAAGTAAACTTCACTGGATAGCAGATACCAGAGCGGTTTATGAAGCAGCCATTCATACAGCTATTGAAATAGGAAAGGATGAGCTGGCCTTTGAATGGGCGGAGAAAAGTCGGGCAGTTTTATTATTAGAACAACTACAGAGCTTAAAAGCCAAAGACATCAGTAAAATATCTCCCGAGTTGCTAAAACAGGAGGATGACCTAAATTGGCAACTGGCAACAGAAGACGACGAGCAAAAAAGGGAAGAAATACAAAAACAACTCAGCGAATTAACCAAACAATACGAACAGGTAGATAAAGAGTACTTCCGTTTAAAATATGATGTTTCTGTACCTTCCGTGAAAACTATACAAGCGCAGCTTTTAGAAAAAGACCATGCATTAATCGAGTATTTTTATGGCAATAATAATATCTATGTTTTTGTTATTACCAAGGATGAATTGCATGTTCAGTCAATAGGGCGAGAACCTCGAAAAGACAGTACACTCCATGAGTTTAAATCTCAGGTTTTAAACTATCACGACGATGAGGAAGTACTGAGCGAAACATTAAAATTATGCCATGAGGCTTATCAATATATATTAAAGCCATTTGAACATATATTGGAAGATAAGCAACGCTGGATCATTATACCGGATGGTGCCTTGCATAATATACCTTTTGAAGCCTTAGTCTTTGAAGAGCCGAGCGGGAAAGGATTGAATGAAATTGCATATTTGATTAAAAAAGGATACTACATCAGCTATGCTAATTCTGCTAAGACGCTGTTACAATTTAGAAACAAAGAATCAAATGCTATGGCTAAAAAAATGTTACTGATGGCACCACTTCGCTATGATAGAACTAAATTGGATTTATATCCTTTGACATATAGTAAAGATGAAATTGATTTGATTGCTAATAGGAACAGTAATTGTTTTACAAATGAACAGGCAACAAAAGAAAATTTTCTCCAATATGCTCCTAATGCTGATGTCATTCATTTTTCCACCCATGCTACAGCAAAGTCGGGAGAAATTCCGAAAATCTATTTTTATGGAACATTTCTATCATTAAAGGAAATGTATGCTTTAAGTCTCAATGCGCAAATGGTTAGTATGAGTGCTTGTGAAACAGCTATGGGAGAAACCTTTGCCGGAGAAGGAGTTATGAGTCTTTCCAGAGGGTTTATGTATTGTGGAGTACCCAGTGTTATTACTACTTTGAGTAAAGTTGATAATCGAATTACTGCCGAAATTACAGGAGCTTTCTATAAAAATCTCAAAAAAGGTTATACCAAAGACGAAGCCTTATACAGAGCAAAGGCTCAATACCTGCAGAAGGAAATAAAGAAGGGATATGATGGAAATTTAGATTCACAACCCTACTACTGGGCGGCCAGCATTCCTATTGGAAATGTAGAAGCTATTCACTTAAGTAGTGGTTTATCCTCTTGGTGGCTTTTGGGAGTATTGGGATTACTGGCTCTGCTGCTTTTTTTACGTTATAAAACCGCTATGAAACAGCCTGCAAACGCCGTTTAGGCTCACGCAGACACCTTTCTATCAGGTGATTTACCTCCGCAGAACGACTAGCACACATATAATGTGAACCGCCTCTTATAGTAAAATCAGCCTTTACATGACGATAGGGGAGTACACGATCATTATCACCATGAATATGAATAACATTATCGTGTACCGTCTCATTATCCCAACGCGTAACGGCTGTAGCTGCCCACATCAGAAACCGACCATTGACATTTCTGACCATATTGTCAAAAACCTGCTTTTGTGAATTGGGCAAATCACCCAGCAAACCAGTCCAGGTTTGTATGGCTTTGCGCATAATAGGCGTTGGAATAAACTTAGCACCAAATAAATTACCAGCCACCTTAAGATGGGGAGGAAGTTCACTGCGGGTTTTACAACTGGAAATCAGAATCACTTTTTCTGCATTGACGTGCTTGGCAACTTCCATACACATCATACCGCCCAAAGATACTCCCATAAGGGAGAAAGGGCGTGAAGTATCAAGTTTCGCTGCCAGCCTTTTAGCGTATGCGCTCATAGGTTCATCCTTCCTCGGAGGAATCCAGTCGGGAATACGCAAATCACAGTTGAGTCTCAGCTGCAGACCAAACATTCTTCTATCCGTTCCCAAGCCAGGGAAGGCGTATACAATAGGTCTCATGTTTCTCTCTATTAGGTATAGGGCTTCACAAAAAAGGGCTTGTGAAGTAGCTGTTATATATTAACAGATACAACAATATTAATCATTTAATTTGAAACAAACAAAATGAAAAGAGAGAAATTCATGACAGGGCTTACCATTAATTATCGTGGTACACTTGAGTAGACGCCATTATTGATATGCCAGATTGATTTGTCTGCACCATTAACATCACCATCTAGGTTAAAATCATCTTCTCTGTAGACGCCAAAAGAACCATTCCAGATCGTCCATTGGATCTTATCAGAACCATTGATCTGGAAACTCGGATTATCTCCCAACTGACTGCCATCTCCGGCATACATAGCATATATGCCCGGAAAAATTTCTTTTTGACCAAGCGCAGTTTCACTATATGAATTTTGAATACGGAAATCGTAACTGAATTGATTATTGAACAGCTCTACAGGGGTTGGAGTCATGATTCCCATATGATTGCGATGCTCGATAACAACATATACTGAATCGCTAAACTCATATTCAATACAGGCACGTTGGAACTCAATATGACCATCCTGATATAAAAGCCCCGTAGTCTGAAATATTTCACTGCTTTTGTCAACATCCGTCCTCAAGGATACCAATACCCAATCTACGGCATTAAAATCATAATTGTCTATGCTTTCATATTCCTGATAGAACCAGGGAGCATTATAATAAGGGTGACCGATATTAGAAAGTGCCTGGTTGTCAAGGCTGCTTTGCCCGGGAAGAAGACCGCGATCATTAAGTGTTGTACGCATTAAAGGGATACCAGTCTGAAATAAAGTAGTATCTATAGCACCTTCGAGATAGACCTGAAAATCAAATTCTTTGCAGGTCAGGGTTTCTGTAAATGTGAAAATTCGGGAAGATTCTACATTATTAGTCCCTAGTGCTGCCACACTGATCTTATATTCGGTCGAAGTGTCTAAACCATTGATACTGTATGATGTATTACTGGTTGTTGCAATTAATACATCATTCAGATAAATAGCATAACCGGATAAATTTTGAGTGCCGGAATAGAGATAATCCCAGGAGATGTCAATATTAGTAAAACCAGGCGTAGCCATCAGGTCAACAGCAGGATAAGGCTGAGGAACAGTGCAGCTTGCTGCCCAGGCCAGACTAGACTCCAATAAAATTCTGGAAGGTGTTGTCAGGTGTTCTACATGATAATCTAAGAGCGGGTAAGCAACTCTTCGTTCTTGCGTAATGACACCATTTGCCATTTCACTGCCAGCATGGTAGACAAAAAGAGGAGTACAAAAATTTTGATAACGTATAATCGGAACTGCGGCAGGAGGAAGCAAGCTGGCCCCTTTGATTAGGTACTGACTGGTATAAAAAGGAATTGTGCCCGACATGGCTGCTGATACAGGATGATAAGGACTGGTGACTTCTATGTCTTTTGCAAAAATTCCTGCATTGCTGGAAGCCAAATTAAAATCATCTACCAAATCAAAATTCAAAAGAATAAGCGGAAGGTCATCAAATAGTGCCAGATCATTAGAATCAATTTCTGCCTCCGGAGAGATAATAGCAGTCCAGTTTTTATCCCATAGATAATCCTGTACTTCATTACTGCCTATAGTAAAAATATGAAAATCAGTTCCCTGTAATTGATCGGCGATAATAGATTCATCATCAGAAGGCTGGCGGTCTTTGGTGATGAATATAACATCTTGATTGCACGAATTTTCTACGAAAGTAGCTGTATTAAAACACGTTAAGGGAGATTCATTGCCATTGGCATCATATGCACTGACACAATACTCTACACCAACACCTGACTCCGTATAATGAACCATATAGTGGAGTTGGTCAACAGCTTCTACGAACACACTATCTTTATAGATATTATAACCAATAACTGCCCCGTCATCTGTTGCCGCTTCCCAGGAAAATTGGATATGATACTGACCCGTATAATAATAAAGTGCCGGAATAGAAGATGGTGGACAAGAGTTGGGAGAATCGCCGGAAGGCGGAATAAATAACTTGGCATCAGTACGTATACTACGAATATCATTAGGATATAATACCCGCAAACTAAACCAGGTGTTCCCTGTAGAGTAAGGATAAGTCATCAGATAACTGGTATCGGTGGTGGTTGCAATAACTTCCATTGAGGTATTACCATCATATTGAAGTAGTTCGTAAGCAACAGCATCATTCACAAAAGGCCATTCAAACAGAATATCATCATCACATAGAGGCGTCATATTGAAATCCTGTCGGCTAATATAGCTGTAGGCATGAAAAGGAGTAGGAGTTACATCTATATAATTGGTATTATTACGTTCAATTTTTATCAAAGCCTGAGAAGTCCCCATATTAACCAATTGGTCTTTTTTCCAGCGAAAAATACGGGAAGAAGCATCAATACTATCGCTCAACATTACCCAATTACTTCCTTCATCTGGCGAATATTCTAGCGTGAACGTATTATTGTCATCACCATAATAATCCCATTCTATATAATAATTAATGGAACCACCCGCCGGAATAATTTCTCCAGCTACCGGGCTAACCAGTTTTACTCCAGCCTGTACAAATTCATACACGATATAGAACTCTTGTTCTTCAAAAGGAATTCGGTAACTGTTGATATTAATAGCATAGTTTCCGGCTGAAGGGTTTTTTACAACAACCTGCTCAATATTATTATGACGATCTACACCGGGAAAAGCATTACTGGCAACCTCAGCAGGAGTAGTAGATAAAATATAAGGAAGGTAAATACTGCCACCACCGATCACTCGCATATCCAGATCATTTACAAGGTCTTTTCCGGTAACGACAGAAGCACTTGTATCAGGCCAGTATAACATGATCTTGAGTTCATGGGTATTGGGGGGAACATTTATACTATAGTTTTTACTTTCATCAGTTTCCAATACATCCTTAATATAATGCTGGTCATCCAATAAATCTTTGGCTCGGCGCAAATTAAGTTTGCCATAGCCATAGGTATAGTCAGGACCAGGATTACCAAGTTCTTCTGCTGTATTACAAATGATGGCTTTTAGCAATGCGCCTTCAGGATTTTCGCCATTGTTTATATTCCGATAATGTTCGTAAAGTAGCGCCAAACCGCCAGCAACCTGAGGGGCTGAAAAACTAGTACCAAATCCATTTTGATAATTATTGTTACTGGTAGGCGTAGAAAAACCATATGCGGTGGCTGTAATTTCTGGTTTAAGTCTGCCATTCAGCGTTGGCCCCTGACTAGAGCCTGAGTATCTTTCATTATAATGATTGATACCACCTACTGATATGGCATTCTTAGCACTTTGACCATTGGTCAGCACCGTATTATATCCGGCAGGATAGCCTGCTCTTGTTTTATTTCCTGAATTACCCGCTGAAAAAACATGCATCAATTGAGGATGGCGTTTAAGCTGGTCATCTGTACGAGCACTGTAAATACTATAAATGCCACCTTCGCCAGAACCATAGGCATTATTAGTAATAACCATGCCAGCAGCTACATTAGCATCTACTTTGACATCCTGTAAAGCTTCCGTGGCCCTATCCATGATATAGCTACATTCAGGAGCAACGCCCTTTATTCGCTCGCGCAATACACCGCCACCGCCAATCATACCAGCTACCATATTGGCATGATAATGATCTTGATTATCATTTTCTGAAACAAGATTGGTGGAACGTCCTTTTAGATCAATATGACTGGCGTAACCACCATCTCCAACTCCAACTATTACGCCTTCTCCTGTAAGCCCCCCATTGATTGGAGTATTTAGATAAGTACCACGAACTGATCTTGAACGGGTATCTAATAATTCAGGCTGTTCGGGTGCCAGGGCAATATATTTGACAAAAGGCAGGGAGGCAATCTCTTCGATCTCCTCTGTTGCGATATTCGTTCGCAGTGTATGCCTGTTTTCAATGCTCGCAGTTGGGCCTAGTTGATTCAGTATTTGTGAGGGACGAACATTTTTATGCAAATAAATAATAATATCCTGATTGCCGGAAATACTGAGAAGTGATGAATCAATCTTTAAATTAGTATCATAAGCTATGGCTGCCCGAAGATCAAGACTTTCTAATGCAGTAGGAGTAATATTGCCAGGTACTGCTGCAATATAGGCTAAATTAGGAATGTATTCGAGCAGGTCAATATTCAGTGAACGGATAAGTTGGTGGGAGGCTTTGTCAGGGATTTTATGGAATTGGAGTATTATGTAATGTTTATTTTCAAAACAATTGCGTCCTTCAGATAGTAATTCCTTATGCAAAGAAATGAGGCTTTGTTCAGGTGTAAATGTAGTCGATTTAAAGATCAGAGAAAAGTCTTCATCTACTGTTTGTTGTGCATAGGTAGTTGTATACAAACCTATAAAACCCATAATAAATACAACTTTCCACCATATTTTCCTAACTCCATTTGTTAACATAGATACTCAGTTTTGAAACGGAGCGGGTGTTTGGATGATGATAGGTCGCTCCAGGGTAACATTCATTTAAACTTTAGACGTCAATTATACGGAAAAGGATGCGTAATATAGAATTTATCTACTTATGACAGACATGTGTTTGTTGTTTATTTCGCTGATTATGAACCTAATTAATCTATGTGGGATATTTTATTTTTTTATTTGTTTTATCTAAATTGTTGCTTTTTTGAACCTAATAGTCATGCTTGTTTGTTTATCTAAAGTAGATTATAAACAACAGCTCAAAACAAAAAACATGTATAGATTAATTATTGCCTTCTCGATGATATTAAGTGTCTTCTTATTGACTGCCTGTGAAGAAGAATATATTCCTGATCTGGCTGATGCTCCGCCCGAGATTGTTGTAGAAGGATATATCGAAGCAGGGCAAAATGCATTGCCGCCATATGTATTATTGACTCGTAGTACTTCTTTCTTTTCTTCAATAGATTCATCGCAACTGAATGAGCTGTTTGTACATGATGCTATGGTACGCATCACCAATGAAACAGATACCATTAATTTACAGGAATTATGCCTGAGCAGCCTCGACCCTGTTCAACAGCAATTTGCGACTGAATTGTTGGGCTTGGGGAGTACCGATTCTATAGGTATTGATATTTGTGTGTATATAGAACCATCTTTCACGCCACAAACAGGGGAGGAGGGGAAGCGCTACGATCTGGAAGTCATAGCAGACGGGAAACGAGTAACGGCAACAACAACTATCCCATATGCTGTGCCATTAGATTCTGTACGATATGTGCCTACACCCGATCCCAATAATGATACGCTGGTAGAATTGCGCTGTTATATCACTGATCGTGGTTCTACGACGGATTTTTATCGTTATTTCACCCAACAGAATAATGATCCGCTTTATCCAGGCGTCAATTCAGTGATTGATGATGTATTTTTTAATGGAGAATCCTTCGAGTTCCCACTAGCTCGCGGACAACTACGCACACAGGATTTTGACCTGGATACTTTTGGGTATTTCTGGAAAGGGGATACCATTATGGTAAAATGGTGTACCATAGACCAGGCGCATTATCAGTTTTGGAGTACACTGGAATTTAATTCAGGCAGTGAAGGCCCTTTTGCCTCCTTCACCAGAGTAGATTCCAATATCGAAGGCGGATTGGGCGTATGGGGAGGCTATGCCGCTTCTTATCATGAATTGATCGTGCCGGAATAGGACTTTTGCAGAAGATATGGGTGTCGCTTCGTAATTAATGATGTACCGTTTGATGCGTTCATAGGCCGCCGAATCGCGAATAACTTTATCGTGGTAATTCCTTTGCCAGTTTTTTACGCCAGGCGTCTGTCGCAATCAGCGCAGCAGTGCATGTCTATCCGTATTGTTGTGATTAGCTTTCAAATTGTATCTTTACTAAGGTCATTGACAATTTCTAATCTACATCCAGACAATCTACTTCCTGTTTTTCAGTCACTTATGTCAGATGATGTAGTTTCTTCTGCTATTGAATCCCATAAGTGCTTCCCTGCTTTGGGCGGTTATACGGGTATATCAGTAGATGGTACCGGGTATTTCTGCTCCAATACAGTAAGCGCTGTTCTCATTGTATGGTCAAGAAACGTAAAAGCGGAGATGAGTACTATCACCAACTGGCAGGAGCCTGCATTGTTCACCCTGATAAAAAAACGGTATTTCCTGTTTTTGGAGAACCGATTACTAAACAGGACGGTGCGACCAAAAACGACTGTGAGTATAATGCCTTTAAAAGGCTTGTTCCGAAGCTAAAGCAGATACTGCCGGAAGAAAAGCAACTTATTTTATTAGATGGTTTATTTGCTACCGGACCTGCCATCAGGATCATGTTTGCTCACCAAATGGACTTTATTACCGTTATTAAAGAAGGTTATGTTCTCGTCCAGGTGGCTGAACTGGCTGATAAAAACCAACCGGTAGAGCGTACCTGGTATAAAGATAAAAGTGAGCGCATTAAGTGTACTGCCAGATGGACTAACGGACTGATTTTTAATGGTGCCAACTCGGATATAACGGTAAACTTTTTACAATACGAAGAGATAGATACCAAAACGCAAAGTACCAGATACGCAGGTAAATGGATTACTTCTCTAGAGATAAAGCCCTCAATTGTAAAAGAATTTGTGAAAACAGCACGCGCCAGATGGAAGATTGAAAATGAGACGTTTAACGTACTCAAAAACCAAGGCTATAATCTGGAACATAATTATGGACATGGTAAAAAATTTCTGTCTTCGCTGTTTGCAATAATGATGCTGCTCGCTTTTTTGGTCGATCAACTCACACAAACTTTGGATAAAAACTTTCAAAAGGCTTTGACCGAAGCCAAAACCATGAGAGATTTAAGACAAAAGGTGCGAGTGCTTTTCGACCTTATTCCCTGTGTGTCAATGAACGTGATTTATAAAATTATTGCGAGGGACATCAAAATACGACCGTCGCCATAGTTTTTCATATTTGTTAAAAAATGTTTAGAACCGCTGGCTGTGCGAAGTCTTACTGAATAGTTAAAAGAATGCCGACAAAATAAATTGCCGACATCTTTCTGCTGAGAAAATAAAACTTGTGCCTGATAATGTCGGCGAAGGAAAGGATTCCCAACGCCGACTAAAACAAATGTGCATTTCTACTATTTTACAATGACCAACCGTTTTGTGATCTTGTCTTTGTCTGTAATTACTGTAAGCAGATAAGTTCCCGGTTTAAATCTGTTATCTGCCAGATTTAAAGTCGTTTCCAGGTGTTCTGAGTTCAAGGGAGTTGTAAGTATAACTTTGCCAAGCTGATCGAATATGATTAGTGTAGCGTCTGTTAGTTGTTCATTCAACTGAACGGTAATTTGATCTTGAGCCGGATTTGGAAAAACCTTCATTTTCAGATGTTTATTGACGTCCGGAATTTGTTGAAAATCAATATTTTCTGTTATGTTGGTCAGGTTTTCTTTATCCGAGTTGTTGATATTACTACTGTTATCTGCTGTAATCGAGCCTGCTAGTGATACAATATTGATCGTATAATCTTCTACTTCACCTCTGACCATCATTTCGCATGACTCCGGGTAGCCGCCGTACTTCATGGATACACGCATACGAGTTGATCCGGTTAAGGCATTAGTGGGTAGAGTAATGGTTCTTACAATAGTAGCAAAACTTATTCCTTCTGCTGCCAGTTCGTTTATGTTATCAAAATCACCATCCTGATTCATGTCTATCCATACCCTCCAGTGTTTAGGAGAAATTCCATTTAGATAACCAGCAGTCATTTTTATTTTTGTGGTTTCACCTATGTTTATGTCGGTATTCAGCGCAGTATAATCTCCATAACCATTATCATTGCCAGATATATTATTGATAGCGCCAAAACGTACTTGATCAATCCATTGATACTGGCTATTTGCCCCTTGAGATTCACAGTATAAGGCACAGGTTGGGGCGAATTGCTTTTCAATAACATTGGACTGCCCGAGATAAGCTGTACATCCACTATTTCTGGCATATCGTATATACCAGGTCGTCTCTGTAATTGATCCTGGATCATAAGTAGCTCCTGTTGCGCCCGGAATTTCTATCCAGCCATTCATATTATTGCCCAGAGGCGGAATATTTGTACCTGTGTTTAGCATCCACATGTACTCAACTGTACCATTATTGCCAGAAGGAAGGCTTAGGTTATTAATTGTTGTGGGATCATCATTTGAATCACAAAGAACTTCATCTTCGCCGATTACTCCGCCATCTGTTACATTAGGACAATTGCTAATTGCAAGGATATAATCTTCTACTTCACCTCTGAAATTATCACTACAGAGTGGTTGAAAACCACCATAACTCATTGTGACTCTCATTCCTGTTGTGCCTGGTAGAGCAGAAGTCGGTGTATATACGGGAGCTGTTATTGTCCCTAAGCCTCTCTTCCGAACAACTAATTCGTCAGGGGAAGAAAAAATACCATCCTGATTAAAGTCAATGTAAACGTTCCACCATTCCATATCTGACGAACCTGCATAACCGGGCGTAAGCGTAATCATGGTGCTGTCGTCAGTGTTAAGCGTTGTAGTCGTAGTGGTAAAAATTGCATAACCTCCATTATTACCAGAGACATTATTCATAGTATTCAGATCAACTGCCTCAATCCATTCGTATTGGCTGTCTACATTTGTAGGGTCATCAATGAGCCCATTAAAATTATTATCAATCCCATCACAAATTTCCGGAGCGCCGGGATAAGAATTGGGGTTATTATCGTCGAGATCACCATTGCAAACTGTAAAATTATCATTGTCTGAATCCGGATCCCGTACTGTTATTGTTGCGGTACAGACCGCAATATTTTCATTGCTATCCTCTATAGATAAAGTAACTGAGTTGGTACCCAGATGTGAACAGTCAAAATTGGTCTGACTTAGGGTGAAAATAAGGTCAGAAGTGGCTGTACAATTATCGGTGCTACCATAATCAATATCTGTTGCTAAGACTGAAGCAGTTCCATTGGCATTTAATTGAATAGTGAGGTCTTGGCAAGATGGGCTTGGAGCTTCACCATCTGTTACTGTAATCAATTGCTCACAGGTAGTAGCTAGTCCTGCTGCGTCCGTTATTGTCCAGATGACTGGTGTTGTTCCAATGGGGTAAGAAGCCGGTGCATTATTGGTTACGATTTCTCCCGTGCAATTATCTGAAGCTATTGGCATGCCTAATGCGACAGTTGTTGCTTCACATGAACCTGCATCTGTGGATGCATTTACCGCTGCGGGACAGGTAATAACTGGATATTCATTGTCTGTTACTGTAACCATTGCAGTACAGGTACTGCTCAAAACACCATCACTAACCGTTAGGGTAACTGGCGTATTTCCGGATGCATAAGGACCAGGAGGATCTACACTGAAGAAAAGAGGATCACCATTAGGGTCACTGCTTGGTGTTGTATCATTATCAAAATCCTCTGCTGTAGTCATTCCTTCACAATTTGCATCTGCCGAGAGGGTGAGATTCTGACAAATTGCAACAGGGGGCAGATTGATGACCCCTTCTCCTGTAAGTGTAAATGAATACGGACTTTCATCACAATCATTGTTTATAAGTGAGATCGTAGTAGAATGTGCGCCCAGAGAAGTGGGGGTATATACCACATCAAAAGTCGTACTCGCTGTCGGAGTAACTGTTGGAGCAGCAGGGTTTGAAATTGTAAATTGTGGATCACTACTATTTACAGCAAATACTTTTAAAGGGCCTGTACCACTATTGGTTATGGTAAAACTTAGTGGTGAAGAACTGGTATTTAAGTCTTGATTTCCAAAATCAGTAGAGGCAGATGTATTGTCAACCGTGATTTCCGGAGGATAATATGCTGCACAAGCATCCGGGACAGTTAGAAAAGGAGTGCTGGTTACTGCTCCATTATAAGAAAGTCCACTTCCACCATCAGTACTAGAGCCACTAGGGTCGCCCCAGTATGAATCTGTGGCATCTACTGTAATGCTTGGGGAGAAATTCCAAACCGCCTGAATGGCTATACATGCGTAAGTGATTTGATTAGCCGTAACTGCTGTAACGCCATCTAGTACCTGTAGTCCTATATTGGCTCTTTTGATCACATTGCAGGATAAGTCAAATGACCCCGATCCTTGTAAAGTTAGGCAAGTATAGGTGGTGCCACCCGGATCAATTACTGAATTTGAAATACTAGTCGTTCCACCATTATCTACGATAATCCACCCAGATCCTGACTCTATATTTTCAAATACGAAATCTTTACCTTTCAATACACTGACACCAGTATTAGGAGCATCAAAACCTTCGCCCGGTAGAATAATTATTTTTTTGTTGGCACTATTTGTTATATCATCTCCGATATACCAACTTTCATTGACTCCTTCTACTACAATTTGGGTTGTCCCCCGATCATCCCCCCAGAGATTCCCGGCAACCAGTACATCGCCAGTATGGTCAAATGGAAACCAAACATTCGGTCTGATGCCATTATGTCCACTATTTCGTATATCATTATTGATAAAGGTAACGTTTGTTGGATTGGCATAGGATTCAAAAGATAACCTTCTATGATTAATCCTACAATTCTCAACTGTAAGATCCTGTGCGGAAAATACAATTACCCCTAGTCCCTGTCGTTGTCCTGGATCGAAAGAAGCAGATAAGTCAAGTCCTCTTAATATTACAGAGCAAGAACCGCAGCTTACATTTATTTGACTATCCCAGTTAAGCGTACCCTTTATCCAGATGTTTGGATTTCCGGGAACATATCCAGGTTGCGTGGTACCATCAATGGTAATTGACTTACCAATACCTAGCTGACTTGTCATAACAATCTCATGTGGACCCGCACCGGGTATGTCGAATTCGATGACATCCCCATCTGCTGCTGCTGCATAAACATCAGCCAAAGATCCTGGACCGGAGCTGTTTGGATTGGTCACTGTGACTGTGGCTGCGTGTAAAGGCTGCCAGGCTATGAACAGTCCGAAAATCATTAGCCAGAAAATAGATTTAATGTTTGTTTTAATCGTGCAAAATTTACGCAGCTTCTTAATAGCATTTAATACTTGTTGTTTTCTCATGACATTTGTTTTAATTGATTTTTTCAATGTGTAAATGATGTTGTAAAAACGATGATCTCGTTGTTGATACAAAGGTGAGAGCAAATGCCATAAACCACTCGCACTATTGTTTTTGTGACGTGGACTATTGTGTTATTTTGCGAAGAAAAGTTCGCACTATTGTATCGTTTTATTTGAGGTTATTGCTGTAAAGTGTTGGTAGTTATTGTTTTGTATGTGTTGTTTTGTTTGAATGGATGGTCGATGGTCGAGTGCCAAAGGCACTCTAAATTTCTATGGACTATGGACTATGGACTATGGACTATGGACTATGGACTA
>JAHDFX010000113.1:0-11099 GCA_020627965.1 Saprospiraceae bacterium
CCCAATCGTAGGTATAGGTTGGGCTACCATCGGTAATTGTTAAATCTATACTACCATCAGCACTGCCATTACAACCAGGTTCTGTTACTGTTGCACTTACTGTTAGCGCAGGAGGATCGGTCAATGTCGTTGTTGTTGTTCCTGTACAGCCATTCGAATCTGTTACCGTGATACTGTAGGTACCTTGAGAAAGTCCTCCAATAGAAAATGGAGAAGTAGGTGCAGATCCGTTTCCAGGTGTATTGACACCATCATCCCAATCATAAGTAAAAGGAGCTATTCCGTTTGATATATCAATATCTATAGAGCCATCAACACCTCCTGCGCATGTTGGTTCGAGTGGTGTTGCTGTGACTCCAACCAGAACAGGATCACTTAAAAGGACGGAATTAGTTACTTCGCAAGAATTGGCATCTGTTACTGTAATCGTGTAAGTTCCTCCACCGAGCCCTGTTATTGAGGTACCAGCTCCCGAACCCATTGTCGAGCCATTATCCCAATCATATGTAAAAGGTGATTCACCATTGGTAGTATTAATTGTAATACTGCCATCTGTGTCGCCAGAACAAGTTGGGAAGTCAGGAGTTAGTGTAATACTAAAAGGGAGGGGTTCTTTTACCGCTATACTAGCTGTTGTTTCGCAAGAATTAGCATCGGTCACTGTAAATTCATATGCTCCAGCAGTTAAATTTGTAATAGGACTGCCCGTTCCTGTTCCCATCATTCCATTATCTGTATTATTCCAGACATAATCATATGGAGATGTGGCATTCGTTATCGTAAAAGATATAGAACCTTCATCTCCATTACAAACTGCATCCATCGCCGAAGGAGTCAAAATTGGTTCTGATGGATCATTCAGTGTAACTTCGGCTGTTACAAAACATCCATTAAAATCTGAAACTGTCACAACATAAGTGGCAGCACACAGTCCTGTAATTGATTGTCCTATGGCTGTACCACCATCTTCATCCCAAGTATAAGTATATGGTGGTGTTCCTCCTGTTGTAGAAGTTACAGAAGCTGTACCATCACATCCATCATAACAAACCGGATCTGTTCCAGAAGCAACTACAGGTGTCAATGGGGTAGGAGCAGTAATATCTGTCGTAGCAGTAGCCATACACCCGTTAACATCCGTTACTGTTACATTGTAAGTTCCTAAAGGTAATCCTGAGGGGTTTTGTACATCATCATTATCCCCCGTACCATCATTATCCCAATCATAGATATATGGTCCTGTTCCTCCATTTACCGTAAGGGAAATACTTCCGTCCACATCATCACTACAAGCCAATGTTCCTCCTGTTGCATTTGCGGTCAACTCTGTTGGTTCTGTAATTTGTGCCTGTGCTGTTACACTACACCCTGTATTATCGGTTACCGTCACTGTATAGGTTCCCATAGGTAGTCCAGATAAATCTTCCGTATCATCATTATCACCAATACCATCGTTATCCCAATCGAATGTATATGGAGCAGTACCATTGCTTACTGATAAATCGAGATTACCATCCATATCTCCAAAGCAGTCTAGTACATCATTCGCAACACTTGCAGATAAATTATTTATGCCAATTGTAACCGATTCTGTTCCCTGACAACCATTATCATCGGTCACTGTAACAGTATAAGTTCCCGGGCACAAATCAATAATACTTCCTGTCGTTTCTGTTGTACTCCATTCATAGGTATATGGAAGGGTTCCTCCTGTAGGATTCGTAGCAATACTGCCATCACAATTTGTGCCACAAGCATCTGTAAAGGTGAGGTTTGGAACAGGAAGTTCATTAACGATTACATCAAATACCTCCGTAATTGTCCCGCAATTATTTGTTGCTTCTAAAGTATAAGTTGTATTGACCGTTGGTGAGGCTGTAATATCTGTCATATCTGCTGACTCCGTCATTGAAATATCAAGCGGAGAACTCGTCCAGTCAATTGTAATAGCATCTGCAATCGTTGTTTCTATAGAAAGTTGATCTCCAAGACAAACACCTTTTTGTTCTGCATCAATGGTTATAGCAGGAAGTGGGTCTACAGTAAGAGTGATTTCTGCCCGTTCCTGACTGATACATCCATTTACATTTTCTTCTACCCAGTAAGTATAAGTTCCTGGTGCGAGTGGGCCTGGCTGAAAAGTATTCCCTGTTCCGATGGGTAAGCCACCGATTTCTACATCATACCAATTGATAATACCACCAAACGATGGAGGCCCTGCGGAAAGTGTAATTGTCTGGTCTTCGCAAAAAGTAAAATTCGATACAATAGGAGGAGGCAGGCAGCAAATTTCTCCCATCCAATCAACAGGCTGATCTGGCGTACAACCTATATCTGTCCATATACCTGTTTCTCCATCTGCATAGGTTGTTACTGAAACATCTAAAGATTGATTTGGCGTACAAGCATTTTCATCTACTGTGGTTAGTGTAAAACAAGCCTGCCATGTAAGTCCAAAACCTGTGTCCTCTTCCCCAAAACAACTCCCCCAAAAACCACAATCACCATATGCTGCATCCCATAAACCACCAGCATTTTCACAAATTGTTTGTGTCATCCCATTATCAATAATATCATCAAAAAATGGGTCTGGTCCAACCCATAGATAAATTGGAGCGCCGCTAAAAATATCTACATCATCGCTTGTACAGCCACATGCATCTGTCCAAACAAAACCACTTCCTTCACAAGTTCCCTGAGTTACACCAGTATAACCGTTTGTACAGGTA
This sequence comes from Saprospiraceae bacterium, assembly GCA_020627965.1. Taxonomy (GTDB): domain Bacteria; phylum Bacteroidota; class Bacteroidia; order Chitinophagales; family Saprospiraceae; genus JAHDEO01. Next base: position 2,730 of record JAHDFX010000113.1, read on the forward strand.
CAACCATCTCCCCAACTATCATTCGGGTCTAAATTATTGATATTACCGCTAAGACCAGGTGAGTTAATACTTTGAAACCACCAACCTTCTTCCGAGATTAATGCTCCCGTTGAATTGTATGTCACCGTATTTCCGGGAAACCAATCCCATTGTGAGCCAATTTCATTATTTGCAGCTACCAGTGGATCTTGAGTAGGACTGATAGTTCCTGTCCATCCACCTCCAAAGCTAGGAACAATACCATGTAGGAAATTGACATTTGCCTGATTATATTGATCAATATTAAAGCAGAATTCAACAGTTGTATTAGGCGGGTATTGATTATTTGGAAAATCAGTTAATGGTGGATTTGCGACAAGTGTAGAATTGATCAGACACGGTGCATCTCCGCATTGGAATGTATCGGAGAAAGGACCAAAAGTACATCCATTACTATCTGTAATGGTAAATGAAATTGTTTGTGCATCAGACACATTATTGAGATTGAATGTTCCTCCGTCAGTCGTTACTGGTGAGCCTGCGAGTGTACCTGCTCCCGTGTTTGTAATTGTATAGTTTGGTCCTGCTCCTCCAGATACTGTTATTGTGTAATTACCTGTTTGTGCAAGCGGATCGCAATCGCTAATAAAAGAAACAACAACATCAGTATTATAAGTTACCTGTATGGGTGTACCAGCATCATAACATCCATCACCATCCTGGTCAACATTAATAGCTCCATTGGGATTTCCATTATTATCTCCATCGTCTGCTGTTACAGGAACCCACCAAATCGTATTACCTGTTCCTGTTACTCCGGCAGCTGTGAATACAGCTGGGATTCCTCCTTGATTATCAGATCCCGGATCACCTAAAGTCAAATCTTCCCCTGTCCAGAATACTCCTGAGAAGCAACCCGCTGGTGCGAGGTCTGCTATCGGATCAGGGTTTGCAGGGGGTGTACAATCATATAAGGCATACATTAGTTCCGATTCTTCACCTGTCTCCGGAGGAGGCAAGGTATAATCATCATTTGAAGTCAACGTAAAAGAGTCACCTATACAAAGACTTATGGTATTTGAGCCTGTACTTGTTGTTACCGTACCAGCTTCTGCATCACATCCACAAGTTACGGTTGCTTCCCAACCAGGGTCAGTTATGGAGCCATCAGAAGTAAAAACAAATGTCAAACAATTGCTTGGGTTCGTAGAAGTCTGGGTTCCTGGGGAGTTTGTTCCCGTGAAAGTAGTTGATGCGCCAGTTGCCGTATTATTATCATAAACTTCCAGAAAATCAAAATTATTTTCTATCTCAAAACTGGAAAAGACCACTGTTACGGGGTCTCCATTATTAGAACATATGATATAAGTCTGAGTTTCGCCATTAGAATAGTTTCCTCCTGCACCGCCGGAATCAGCAAACTGATCTCCACAGGTTATATTCGTTATTGGCGCTGAGGGAACGGGAATATCGGTCTGTGTATCTCCACCAATAACCGAACAAGAACCCGGACATTCGGCACTATCACAATTCACCCCCACGAATGTACCTGTTGCTCCAGTTGGGTCTCCATCTACTGTTACTGTGTAGTTGAAACAAGTTCCCAGATTTTGAGCTACAAAAACATCACCAGCCAATCCATCACCAGGATAACTATAGTCAAGCACACCTCCTGTGATACTACCTGTGGCTATATTACCTCCGTTGTTTAATGTTGGTGGCGTAAAAGCCAAAATATTTAATCCGGTAATATCACTTGTCCAGCCGTTTTCTGAACCACCATCACCTACACATACCTCAATATCCAAGGTATAATCTCCTCCTCCTATAGCTACAGGATTTGAAAAAGTGATGACAGGTGTGGTATCACAAGCCTGAAGTATATTAGGAGTCAAAAAACATCCCAACAAAAATAAAAATATATAAAAAGTTCTTCTGAATAATGGTAAATGGTGGATTTTCATAATTCAATGGTTTTCTCAAATAAAAGGAATTAGGATAATACGAGTATACAGTTTGATGGATGGAAGGAAGGTTACTGACGATTCCTTAGTATTGCTTGTTTTAGTTTTTGTTTTTCCAGTGCATTTTCAAGTTTTTCCAAACGAAGGGCTTTGTCTGGATAATCACTCTTTTCTACTTCTGAAATTGCTTGTTCGATTTTCTCGATCTCAGAAACAGAAATAATTGGTGAAGGACTTGTTACTACTTGAGCTTTTTGTAAGGAGGCTGAAGCATTTGATTTTTTTACTCCTTGCTGTTCTGTTTTTTTCTTGCGGCTGTTGGCTACCAAAGTTCCACGTTTGCGGATAACCGTTTTACCTTCATCGTTGATGGTATACTCTGTTACAACAGATGTGGTATTTATGTTTTTTGAAGAGACTCTTCTTTTATCCTGAGCAAAAAGAGAGCAACTGAATAGTAACATGATTACTATTGTAGAGCTAAAAGTTAGACAAGTTTTCATAGTAAATTACGTTTGGGTTCTAAAGGGGCATCAACAAATGTAATAGTTTACAATTATACTTAGTGATAAAGGACAAGTAATTTAAAAGACAAAAATTACAGCTTCAAATGCCAATATTTTTTCTTAAAAATTAATCACGTCTATTTAGCAAATAAAGACATGACGATTAAATGACACACAAAATACAATATTATACCTATAAGAACGAACCTTTTTTAAAAATGCTGCTTAAATAACTCACAAAAGAAAAAAAGCCTTAACGACTAAGGCTCAAAATAATATGGCGAGCAGATTGCGCAATGAACCTGCTCGCCTCGACAGTTGTGTTATTTTCTGAGAGGTTGTTTTAGTAATGATTTATTTCACCAATGTAACATCTCCTTTATAAGTAATTACCTGCCCATCGATAAATTCAACTTCTGCATAATACACAAACACTCCTGGATTCATTCTCTTATCTCTAAAAGAACCATTCCAACCATAGTTTGAGTCATCAGTTTGAAAATCGGAAGCCTCCCATACTAATTCTCCCCAGCGATCGTATACACGGAAAGAATTAACCTGCTGTACCATTTGTCCACCATAAATCATGAACACATCGTTAACCCCATCAAAGTCAGGAGAAAAAGCATTTGGTATGTAAATGTCGTAGCGTTTATCCACCTGTACGAGTATTTCATCTGTAGCAGAACAGCCCAATGAATCCACAATAGTTACGGTATAAGTAGTATTTTCAAAAGGCGTAAACACCGGATTATCACAAGCGGTTAATGTATCCATGCCACATGACAATCCTTCTGATGGTGTCCAGATATACGTGAGTGGTGCTGCTGTATTAGGAACAGCGTAAAGCTCCGCTTCCTGCCCTAGTAACACCGTGATATCAACGCCCATATCTACTTCTAACTCAAAGGGTTCTATGACTGTTGCCGTATAGCTTGTTTCACAACCATTAGCATCTTGCACAAATACTTCATAGTTTCCAGAAAGAAGCCCATTAAAAGTAGTTGTTGTACTAAAATCATCATTATCTAAAGCATATACATAAGGTTCAGAACCTCCATAGGTCGTATCTATTGAAATAGAGCCATCCGTATCACCAAAACAAGTAACATTTTGTACATTCAGAGCTGCTGTGATCGCTGTAGGTTCTCCCACGTTTACATTTTCTACTGCTGAACAATTATTGGCGTCTGTTACTGTTACGGTGTAGGTTCCGGCTGGCAGTTCTGCTACATTTTGCACAGTAGCCCCTGTACTCCAGTTATAGGTATAACTAGGTGTTCCACCAGTAGCAGATACGCTAACCGAACCATCTGAACTTCCATTACATAATGCATCCGTAGATGATAAAGATAAAGAGACGGGCGTATCAGGTTCTACTACAGTTACATTTACAGGGGCAAGAGAACAACCATTCGCATCTGTTATTAAAACGGTATAAGTACCAGCAGATAAACCTGTTATTGTGCTACCTGTTTGAACAGGCGTCGTGTTCCATTCAAATGTATACGGTGGAGTTCCGCCTGTTGCACCAGCGGTGACAGAACCATCACTTCCATCAAAACAACTAATAGGAGTAGAAACAATACCTTGTGGTAAAACAGGAGTTGGCTGATCGATGAACACTGAGCTTGTTTCTGTACAACCATTAACATCTGTCACCGTCACTATATGTGTACCAGCATTTAGCAAAATAGCAGGATTTACAGATTCTCCATTATCCCATAAGTAGGTATACGGAGCAGTTCCGCCGCCTGCAATTGCCAATGCCTGACCATCATTACCTCCTGAGCAACTAACTCCTTGTGGGCTACTCACATTTACGGTTACCGGAACTGGGTCAATTAACGTTGTCGTTGAAGTAGCTATACAGCCATTTGCATCTACAATTGTTACAATATAAGTTCCAGCTCCAACATTGTTGATTGTCGAACCCGTTCCAATAGATCCCCAATTGTAAGTGTAAGGGGAAGTCCCTCCTGTTGCTGTTGCGCTAAGCGTACCATCTGTATCGCCAGTACAACTTGGGTTTGTTCCATTAGCGTTAGCTTCCAATAAATCAGGAGTACCAATATTTACAGAGGCAATATCACTACATCCATCTATATCTGTTACCGTTACAGTGTTTGTGCCAGTTGGCAGATTGGTTGCTACCATAGTAACTTCACCACTACTCCACAAATAAGTATAAGGTGCGTTACCTCCTGTTTGCCCCGCTGATGCAGAACCATTACTATCGCCAAAGCATAATACATCAGCAATAAATGTTGTAGTAGCCACTAAACCACTTGGATTTGGTACATTAACAGATTGAAACTCCTGACAACCATTAGCATCCGTCACCGTTACTGTATAGGTACCCGAAGGCAGGTTATTTATAGTTGGTGAATTGCCCCCCACAGGTGTCCAGGTATATGTATAAGGTTGAGTTCCTCCAGTAACAGCAATTTCTATTGCACCATCGTTTCCAGGTATACAAGATGCTTCTTCTATATTAACTATATTTATATTCAATGGAGAAGCAGGTTCATTAATTGTATATGTCTCAGCCGTTCCACAGCCATTCGCATCAAACACCGTTACTGTATAAGTTCCGGCTACAAGCGTTGTTTGTGGATTAATTGGAGCAAGACCATTATCCCATACAAAAGTATAAGGTGTGCCCCCTCCTGTCGGAGACAATGTTATTGTACCGTCATTTCCACCATTACAACTAACATCAGTACTTGTACCATTTGGTTGCACATTAACTGTAGAGTTAAGTGTTACCGATGCCGTTCCCTGACAACCATTACCATCCGTTATCGTTACGGTATAAGTAATTGGGTCAAGGTTAATCGCGGTTTGAGTTGTTTGTACTGGATTCGTACTCCATTCGTAGGTATATGTACCCGTACCGCCGATTCCAGTGACACTAGCAGCACCATCAAAGCTACCCAGACAACTAGGATCTTGATCAACAACCGCTGTCGCAACTACTGACGTTGCTTCTGTAACTATTGCTGATGTGAAAGCTTGACAGCCGTTTGTATCTGTTACCGTAAGGTTAAATGTGCCTGCCGGTAAACCTGTTAAATCTGATGTTGTATAAGGTCCTCCTGGGCCATTCCAGTTGTATGTATAACCTGGTGTACCTCCCGATACTGTAGATGTAATTGAGCCGTCATTCAGTCCTGTACAAGAAGTTTCTCCATTATCTGCATTAGCTATCAGCAGGTCAGGTTCTCCTAAAGTAAAAACTTCCACAAACACACAGCCATTACCATCCGTCACAGTTACAGAGCCTAGTCCAGCAGGACAAGATAATGTAGGATTGGCAGTATCTCCATTTGACCACAGATAAGTATATGCCCCGGAACCACCTGTTACGACAACTTCAACAACTCCATTTGCATCCCCTGTACAGAGAGGTTCAGAAAGTATATTTGCTGTTCCTGTTAATAAAGCAGGTTCATCTATAGTTATGCTTTCAATGGCTGTACAGCCATTTGCATCCGTCACAGTTACCGTATAAATTCCTGCTGGCAAGCCTGATGCGTTTGGCAAATTAAGCGTAGCATCATGAGACCAGGTATAATTATATGTCGGTGTACCTCCGCTTACTGTTAAGCTTATACTTCCACTATTATCTCCAGTACACTGTAAATTTCCTCCAGTACCACCTATAACAATAACCGAAGGTTCAGTAATATCATAAGTTTCTACTGTATTACAGCCATTATTATCAGTAATCGTTACCTGATATTGCCCCATTGATAAGCCTGTTAGCGGGTTAGCACCAGAACCTGTTGACCAAACAATAGTATAAGGTATATCTCCTCCAGACGGAAATAATTCGATTTGCCCGTCTGAGCCACCTTCGCAACTCACATTGCTGACAACACCATTACCAGCTACAATAACTGTTGAACTGATATTTACTGATGCTGTTCCCTGACAGCCATTTCCATCTGTTACTGTAACAACGTTAATGCCGACATCCAGTCCAGTTGCTGTTTGTGTTGTTTCTCCATTTGACCATTCATAAGTATAGGTGCCTGTGCCTCCCATACCAGAAGCTGTGGCAATACCATCATTACTACCAGAACAACTAGCCTCATCATCTACCGTTGCTGATGCTGTTACAGAAACTGCATCTACTATCACTCCTGAAGCTGTTGTTGTACAGCCATTTCCATCTGTTACTATAACCGTGTAGGTGCCTGCTGCAAGACCTGTGGGATCTTCAGCATCATCATTATCACCAGTACCATCATTATCCCAATCATAAGTATATGGAGGAACACTTCCCGATACTGTTAAGTCTAATATTCCATCACTTATTCCAGCACATGAAGTCACACCATCTGAAACCAATGATGTCAGCTCTGTAGGTTCATTTATAGTGACGCCATCTGTGGTCGTACAGCCGTTATCATCTGTTATAGTAACATTGTAGGTTCCAGCAGTCAGCCCACTAACATCTTCCATATTCGGTGCATTATCCCAATCAAAACTATAAGGCGGTGTACCATCTGAAACAGTCAAATCAATTGCTCCATTATCTCCACCAAAACAAGTTACATCAGTCCCGATAACTGAACTGGTCAATGCTGTAGGTTCAATTATCGTTTCTGTCCCAAATACAGAGCATCCGCTATCATCAGTTACTGTTACACTGTAAGTACCAGCTCCCAATCCACTTATATCTTCGGTTGTATATGGACCGCCCGGACCATCCCAGTTATATGTATATCCTGGCATACCGCCACTAACATCTATATTTATAGCGCCGTCTATATCTCCATTGCAAGCTAGTGGGTCTGGAGTATTCATCGTTAAAAGTAAATTTGAAGCCTCATTTACAGATACTATTTCTATAGCTTCACAACCATTATCATCTGTCACTGTAACGGTATAAGTGCCAGCTCCAAGACCACTTAAATCTTCTGTAGTATATGGACCACCTGGACCACCCCAATTAAAGGTATAAACAGGTGTTCCTCCTGTTACCTCAATATCTATAGCTCCTGTCATGCCACCATTACACTCTACATCTACTGGCGGATCAACTGATATTACAAGGGCAGCAGGTTCTGTTATATCGGCTGTCGCCGTAATTGTACAACCATTAGCATCAGTCACCGTAACATTATAAGTGCCACCACTCAAACCAGATAAATCTTCTGTATCATCATTGTCTCCTGTGCCATCATTATCCCAATCAAAGGTATAAGGAGGTGTGCCGTCCGTTACTGTTAAATCTACATCGCCATCGCCATCGCCAGCACATAGAATAATGTCGCCAACAACAGAAGCGGTTAAGGCTGTAGGTTCGGCAATAATTTCCGTTCCAAATACAGAGCATCCGCTGTCATCTGTTACCGTTACACTGTAAGTACCAGCTCCCAATCCACTTATATCTTCGGTTGTATATGGACCGCCCGGACCATCCCAGTTATATGTATATCCTGGCATACCGCCACTAACATCTATATTTATAGCGCCGTCTATATCTCCATTGCAAGCTAGTGGGTCTGGAGTATTCATCGTTAAAAGTAAATTTGAAGCCTCATTTACAGATACTATTTCTATAGCTTCACAACCATTATCATCTGTCACTGTAACGGTATAAGTGCCAGCTCCAAGACCACTTAAATCTTCTGTAGTATATGGACCACCTGGACCACCCCAATTAAAGGTATAAACAGGTGTTCCTCCTGTTACCTCAATATCTATAGCTCCTGTCATGCCACCATTACACTCTACATCTACTGGCGGATCAACTGATATTACAAGGGCAGCAGGTTCTGTTATATCGGCTGTCGCCGTAATTGTACAACCATTAGCATCAGTCACCGTAACATTGTAAATACCACCACTCAAGCCAGATAAGTCTTCTGTATCATCATTATCACCAACTCCATCATTATCCCAATCAA
>JAHDFX010000113.1:11199-19556 GCA_020627965.1 Saprospiraceae bacterium
CATTAACTGTATCTACTGTCAGAACAAGCGTTGTAGGTTCTGTTACATCGGCTGTTGCCGTAATTGTACAACCATTGGCATCTGTCACCGTAACATTGTAAATACCACCAATCAAACCAGATAAATCTTCTGTATCATCATTGTCTCCTGTTCCATCATTATCCCAATCAAAGGTATAAGGTGGTGTGCCGTCCGTCACTGTCAAATCTACATCGCCATCAGCATCACCAGCACATAAAATGGCATCGCCAGTTGCGGAGGCTGTTAAGGCGGTTGGTTCGGTAATCGTTGTAGAACCTGTAATTGTACAGCCATTCGCATCCGTTACTGTTACAATATAAGTTCCTGCACCAAGATTAATTAAGTTATCTGGGTCGTCATTGTCACCAATGCCATCATTATCCCAATCATAAGTATAAGGGGGAGTGCCTTCTGCAACAGTAACACTAACTGTTCCGTCTGTATCTCCATTACAAGCCAGAGAAAATGAAGGTGTTGTTACTGCTCCAAGTGGATTAGGTTCTGTTATGGTTGCTGTTCCTGTTATTGTACAGGCATTTGCATCCGTTACAGTAACTGTATATACTCCAGCAGATAATCCTGTTGGGTCTTCTAGATCATCATTATCACCAGTACCATCATTATCCCAATCATAAGTATATGGTGGTGTTCCATCTAAAACTGTAATATCAATTGTGCCGTCTGTATCTCCATTACAAGCAAGTGCTGGGGCAGAATCTACGGTCAGAACTAGTGGGTCTGGTTCAACAATACCTGCCGACGCTGTAGCTGTACATCCATTTACATCCGTTACAGTTACTGCGTATGCACCACCATTTAAACCAGATAAATCAGCAGGATCATCATTATCGCCTGTTCCGTCATTATCCCAATCGTAGGCATAAGGCGGGGTTCCTCCTGTAACTGTCAAAGTCGTATTTCCATCTGCATCACCTGCGCAATCAATGAAGTCGCCTACTGCGGATGCTGTAAGTGTTGCAGGTACAGTTATTGTTTCTGTGTCAGTCGCTACACAACCATTCGCATCTGTAATCGTAACATTATAAGTACCCGTTGCCAGCATATCTATATCTTCGGTATCATCATTGTCACCTGTTCCATCATTATCCCAATCAAAAGCATAAGGCGGAGTTCCACCATTTACCGTAAGGTCGATACTTCCTTCATTGGCACCTGCACATAGATTAGAGGTTGGGGCTGTGCCTGTTGTTATTACTGTAGGTTCCTGTACTTCAGCCGATGCAGTAACTGTACATCCATTTACATCAGTGATTGTAACAGAGTATATACCACCTGCAAGATTAGTCAGGTCTTCTGTATCATCATTATCGCCTGTTCCATCATTATCCCAATCAAAGCTTAGTGGAAGGGAACCGCCAGTTATGTCTAAGTTAATAGCTCCACTGTTTCCATTTGCGCAAAGCACATCTGTTACCGTTTCTGTCACTGTCAGTAATGCTCCTGCGCCAAGGTTGATTTCCTGAGTTGCCTGGCAACTATTCACATCTGTTATAGTAACAGTATAAACTCCTGCAAATAAGTTTTCAATAAGCTGAGTCGTTTCTCCATTATCCCATTCATATGAAAGTGGAGCCGTTCCGCCGGAAGCAGAAACTTCAATTGAACCTGTATTTACATCAGGGCAAGGCGGAATCACGGTATTTTCAATAATAATTGTAATTTCCTGAGGTTCGAATATATTAAGCGCTGCTGTCGTCTCACAGCCATTTGCATCAGTGACTGTCACAGTAGCCTGCCCAGGCGGAAGGTTAGTAGCCGTGGCTGTAGCATCACCATTACTCCAATTATAGCTGTATGGAGCAGTTCCTCCACTCACTCCCGCTTCTGCTATTCCGTCACTTGCTCCAGCACAAGTAATATCTGTATTATTCAAAATAAAAGCATTTGGTGCATTGCCTGGATCAACAAATACACTTCCATCATCGGAACAAGTTGTTATATTATCAGTTACAGTTACACTATAAGTACCAGAAGGTAAATCTATTGCAAATGGTAAGTTTAATGTGGGGTCATGTGACCAATCATAAGTATAATTTCCAGAACCGTTAGCTACACTAACCAAAACTCCTCCATCATTGCCACAAGTTAATGCAGTTGGACTAAGTGTGATCTCTGGTAAGTTTTCAACAACAACTTCAAACTCGACTGTATTAGGGCAGCTATTTCTTGAGTTGGTAATTGTTGCTACATAAGTTGTTGTCACTTGAGGGCTAACTTCTATTTGTGTTTGTGAAATTATATTTACCCCTACAGTAGGTGTCCAGGTAACTATATCATCTGCCGCAATGCCATTCAAGGTTAAAATGGAAGTTTCTCCCGGACAAATTGCGGCATCTCCTGTAATTGTCCCACTAGGAATTGGGTCTACCCAAAGCCATATCGTATCTAAAGGTGAGTCGCCACAACAATCAGTTGCTACAGAAAGTGTGACTTCATAAGGTGTTGCACTTGACGTATTAAAACCGGCTGCTGAAATATTCGGCACACTTCCCGGATCGGGAATAGCTCCATCAAAATCCCAGTTATAAATATCCGCTGTTACTGAGGTATTGAATGAAGCAAAATCTCCTTCACATAATTGGAAAGTATCTGTACCTATCAATGTAGCATCAGAAAGAATGTCAGGTATAATAATATCAGCAAAAGAGATATTGTGAAAGCCAGTATAGACATCAAAACCGCTAATAACATCATAACGATCAATATCAGCAAAAGAAACCACAGTATTTGTTCCTGACGGTGGCGTAGGGCCACTAAACAGTGTATTGGGTGCAAAAGTCCAGGCTGCATTAGGGCCTGTAAAATCAACATCCAATTCCGTACAATTTACATTAGAAGCCGTAATTAAAGGTTGTAGGGTGAGATCAAAGTTGCTAATATTGGTCGCCAACACATTTCCATCTGTGTAAATCGCCATTGCATCACCGTCTCCACCGCCATTACCGCCGGCGCCACCGATGCCACCGTCTCCACCATCTCCACCAATACCGCCTTCACCAGATTCGCAATTATCAGCACCAACACCGCCGCCGTTTCCTCCCGTTCCTCCAGTACTTCCATTTCCTCCAGCGCCGTTTAAACCAGCACTTCCTGACGTTATAAAACAGTCAACTATATTACCACCTGCACCGTTTGCAAACAAGAAGACGCCAAAAGCACCTCCTCCACCTGCTCCAGCAGTTCCAGCAGTTCCAGCAGTTCCTCCCTGACCGCCACCGCCGCCACCGCCGCCAGCATCTGCCGCACCCAGCGCACTACCTTGTCCACCACCACCGCCGCCGCCGCCGCCGCCGCCGCCGTCAGTTCCACTTGTTCCATCTGTACCAATTCCTCCTGGGACAAAGAACCCTCCTGCATATGTTGGGGCTGTACCATTTGTTCCTCCTGTACCATCTGTACCATCTGTACCATTTGCACCAGGCCCTCCATCTATAGGTAATCCAGGATTATCACAACTTGCTCCTATTGCTTCATTAAACCCTTCTCCCAAAGAACCTCCCGCTGCACCCGCTGTTGCGTTTCCACCTGGAGCACCATTTGTAAAGGAACCTCCGAAAAATCCCCATACCCCATCTCCACCAGTTCCTCCTGCACCACCCGCAGTTGGGCCTGTTCCTCCTCCGGCTCCTCCGGCTCCTCCTGTGGCAGAACCAACGATGCCTGTATCGCCTGCTTGTCCGTTTCCTCCATTCGCACCATCAGCACCATTCGCACCATCCACTCCATCCACTCCATCCGAAGCATCGCCTGTAAAAATTTGACACCGTACTATATCATAGTTTGAACAACCCACTAAATGAAGTGCATAAGTCGACATTCCTTCTTGTCCTGTAGGTACAGCGTCAGCTGTTTCAATTGTTAAATCTTGTAGACGAAACCCTGTAGCACCATTAGCCTGAAGGGCTACTAGTCGTTGCGCATTAGCGGGGCCTTCCGGGTTATTCGCTGTTCTTATTATCGTTGTTAAACCCGGTGTACTAGATTTTACCCAAGTTGCCGGATCAAAACCTCCTTCTAAAGTTAGGAAGCTTGACAAGGTTAGCGGTGCATCAATATTATAGGTTCCTTGAGCTACTTTGATAACACTATTATTACACATAGCCATAGAAAGTCCTGTTACAATATCTGTCGGACTTGCCTGAGAACCGTCTCCTGTTCCACTTGTCGTTACATATATATTTACACAAGCAGCAGGTGGGGCTTCATCCAGGTTTACAAAAGCTGTATCTGGTGGTCCAGAGCAGCCTGTAGCATTGGTAGCGATAACTGTATAGAATGTACTTGCTGCAGGCGTTGCTGTATAGGGATTACCGGTTGCTACTGAAGCACCTGTTTCATCAAACCATTCTAAGGTTGCGCCTGGTTCTGTTGAAGCATTCAGTACCACACTTGCTCCATTACAAATATCAATATTATTAGGAAATACGCTAACTGTAGGCGCATCCACAACTTCTACCAGAACATCATCAGTCGCTTTACAACCATCATCATATAATGTTTCTATAGTATATACCGTTGTAGATACTGGAGAAGCATTGGTAGTCGCTGAAGTTGGATTGGTCAGACCAGTATCTGGTGTCCAGGTGTAACTAAGGACATTGGACGCAGAAGTTGAGGCAGTTAAGGTAGCTGTACCACCTTCACAAATCTGTTCATCCGGGCCAGCATCAACAGGTTGATTCGGATTATTAATGACATTGATCGTATATGTATATGTATTAGATCCCAGAAGTGGACAAGCGTCATCCACTACTTGTACGGTAAAAGAGTTTACACCAACATCATCAGCTGTTGGAGTCCAGCAAAACTCAGCAGAAGGACTATTTCCGCCTGTTTGCACAAATGTACCATCAGGAATCGCTCCATTCCAGTCCATTGTAATGGATTGGGGAAGCATAGGATCCATCAACTCTGCATCAAAGGTTTCAATATCAAAACAGACAGGCACATCAATACAAACATCAAGTTCAAAAGGACCAGTAGATCCAGTATCATCAGCCGTACCATCTATACCAGATGCGATGGGTAAAGTATTTGTGCAATTAATTACCGTAAACTGCATATCCCGAACCACTTCGCCAATTTTCACTCCATCACGATATTCTTCCACTAACACACACAAGACTCCTACCTGAACGATATCTGGCGTGAAGCTAAGTGCACCTGTTACCGGATCTATAGTTACAGGCGGATTTGCCGATAATGGGTTCTGGCCATCAAAAGTAGGAGTTATGTAGGTGACAGGCGTGTTTTCTGCATCGAGGCAATCCACCAGACTAAAAACAAGGCTATCTCCATCCTGGTCAACCACTCCATGATTATAAAAGACTTCCTGCCCGACACAAGTAAATGGTGTTGGAATATTTAAAAATTCAGGTGAGTTATTACAATCCGACACTGTTGCGTCCAGTTCGGCTTCCACATAAAAATCTTGTGACTGCGGTGAGTTGACCGTTGTAATTGCCGCATTTCGGCAGCATTGTTGCCAGGAAAGTATCCAGTCATCACATCCTGGAGGAAGCGTAATCGTTCCCTGATATACATATTCCTCTACACCATAAAGTGCATTAGTAACACACTCATCTTCTTCACTGGGGCAAAGAGGTGTGATAATGGTTGGATCACCGATTTGGTTGACGGTCATCGTCAGATTAGATCCGCATGATACAGAACTTACACTGATGGAATAACTGGACTCCGGCTCAATTCCGTTACAATCTCTGAAAAAACTGAGATTAACTTGATATTCATTAGGACCTACACATACGTAAGTCAGGTCTGCCCCCATAGCGTGGGAAGCGTGAAGTTGAGTAGTTGCCAGTACCATACTTAGCGCACAAAACAACAGGCAGGCGTACATTTTCATCATAGTATTACTATTCGTATTATTTTAGAATAATCACAACATTTTATAGAAATAGACAGGCGGCGATAGGTAAATAATGGAAGAATTGAGCAATACAACATTTGCATTACGAATATAGCAATTACTTGAAAACCAAGTAAGATTACTACAATTCACCTCCAATACAATAGCCTATGACGACAGCTATTCCAAAGTATTTAGTGGTGCTTACCATTTTTGACATTATCAAAAATCGGCAAACATTCGACAGGTAAGAATAAAGAAAGGATAAGAACTCAACAAGTACATTTTAAAGCCTATTTCTATTCAAAATGTACAAAATTTCGCACGCTGTGAGTCCTTGTATTTTTTGTGGCTACAATTATAGCAAAAAAACACAAACATTGCTTTATTCTTTAAAAGAAAAAGTAAAACCTTTCTATTAAGAAACCTAAAAAGAACAAATTTACATATGTTCTCATGCTTCTTAAGCAGTTCTCTTCATCTTGAAAAATCTGCATATCCAAATTGATTTTCAGGAACATTCCTAAAACATTCGCCTTTTTACATTAGTCTGGCTACCTTTGATTACGACCAACTTTACTGACATGAATTCATCTATTTACAAACAATTCAAAGCCAATAAGGCAGAAGGGAAAAAAAGCTTTGTAGTGCTTATCGACCCGGATGAAGTGAAAACCCAGAATATCGACCGAATTATTCGGCTGGCAACCGAAGCTAAAGTCGATTATTTCTTCATGGGTGGCAGCCTTGTCATGAATGATACCTTGGATTACTCCATTTCCCAGATCAAAGAGGCCAGCAATATTCCTGTGATTCTTTTCCCTGGCAGCTCATTACAACTCAGCTATGCAGCTGATGCCATTCTGTTCCTTTCCCTGATATCCGGCCGCAATCCCGACCTGCTGATAGGCAAGCATGTCGAAACGGCTTCTTTTCTGTATTCCAGTCCACTGGAAGTCATTTCTACCGGATATATGCTGGTCGATGGCGGTGTTCCCACGTCGGTTTCCTATATGAGTAATACCTACCCGATCCCTTCCAATAAAAATGATATTGCAGTAGCAACAGCTTTAGCTGGCGACCTGATCGGCATGAAAATGATCTATATGGATGCCGGAAGTGGTGCCAGAACCCCCATTAGTGAATCCATGATAGAGGCAGTCAGTGAAAAACTGAAAATTCCACTTATCATTGGCGGTGGCATTAGAACACCAGAAAAGGCGCTCGCTAATATAAAAGCCGGAGCCGATGTCATTGTCGTTGGTAATGCCATTGAAAAATCACCAGAACTGGTTATTGAGATGGCAGCAGCCGTACATTCGGTTAATCAATGTGTGGAATAATAACCTGTCTTTATTATGATAAATTTCCCTTTGGAACTTATCTTCTCATTTTGGCGTTCCTAGAGTATGTTTTCAATTTTAGCCAATTGAGAAAACTAAGAACATAATCTTAACAACCATAAACAATAGCATGACACGCTTATGACATGTATTCCCTATGAAAGAAGGAGTAGTAACAAAATCAACAGGTAAGTGGTACGCCGTCAAACTGGAAGATGGAGAGATGATGAATTGCCGTATAAAAGGCAAGTTCAGGCTGGACGATATGAAACTCACCAACCCCATCGCCGTTGGTGATCGAGTGAAAGTTGACCCCGAAGCAGGACAAGATACCGGCATTATCCAAGAAATACTTCCCCGTAAAAATTATATTGCCCGTCAGTCGCCCCGTAAAAAGCATTTTTTGCATCTGCTTGGCGCAAATGTAGACCAGGCAATCGTTATTGTAACCGTCAAAGAACCCATGCTCAAGCCCGGTTTTATCGACCGCTTCCTGATGACAACCACACCGCACAATATTCCTACTTATATTATTATCAATAAAGCGGACTTGTATGAGGAGGAAGATAAAATGGTCTGTGCGGGTCTGCAAATGATCTATGAACCGATTGGTTATCCCGTTCTGCTGGTTTCCGCACTGACAGGGGAGGGCATTCCCGAATTAAGAGCGGTTTTAAAGGACAAGCTGACTTTCATCAGTGGACATTCCGGTGTCGGTAAATCTACCCTTTCTAATGCCATTCAGCCCGGCTTAGAGCTTTCCACGCAGGTAATTTCAGATTATTCCGGCAAAGGACAACACACGACCACTTTCGCAGAAATGCACGACCTCAGCTTTGGCGGAACTATCATAGACACGCCAGGTATCAAAGAGCTCGCTTTTATCAATATGGAACCCCAAGACATAGCACACAATTATGTAGAGTTCTTCGAAGCTTCCAAAGATTGTAAATTCCACGATTGCCTCCACATCAATGAGCCTAAATGCGCTGTAAAAGCCGCTATTGAAGCTGGTACGATTAGCGACCTTCGCTACCAAAGCTACCTCAGTATCATGGACGGAGTGATGAATCAGAATTCCTGGGAACGGGAGATGGATTGGT
>JAHDFX010000114.1 GCA_020627965.1 Saprospiraceae bacterium
CGGCAGGCTTTTTTTATGTCTTAGTAAAGTACTGTTTTTCTAAAAGTTATGTTATTTTTGTGTATTAAATAACCGTAAAACTTAAATATCATTTAAAATGAAAAAACCAAAATCACATTACATTACTTTCTATTTACTGCTTTATTATTATCAAGTATAACATCTTATTCCCAAGACGTCGACAACTCTATTATCAACCACGATGTTGTTTATATGAAAGATGGGCGGGTTTTAAAAGGTGAAATACTTATTTTCCAGGAGACTGACGGAGATATTACTTTCAAAGATTTAAATGGAAGAAAATACTCAATTACTCGTGAAGAGTATCGTTATCAAAGGAGATTTTGACTACCAATATACGGACGAATGGGGAACACTTTTTAAAAATGGTATATTACTGGCAGAAAGTAATAAAACGATGAGCATTGGTTTGGGGCAGGGCGTTGCTTTTATTCTAAAAAACAAAAAATCTATCAATTTAGAAGTCGTTATATCAAGACATTTTACAATGAATACTGAACTATTAGGGACTCCTATACGCACAGATATAGAATTATTACCTCTAGAAGAAAGGAGATTCTCAACAATAGCGCTTTCTATTATGTACAATATATAAAAGTCGGACTGTTTCATACAGTAGAATATCGAAATTGTGTATGCTTCGAATTTCGATATTCTACTGTAGGGCAGTCATCCTTCAATCAAATTCTTCTCCTTCCTCTCCCAGATCAAATTCTGCGAGAAAACCTGTATGAAAATTTCCACTTCTAAATCGTTCATCACGCATCAGTTTTTGATGAAATGGTACAGTCGTTCTAACGCCCTCTACAATAAATTCATCTAATGCACGCTGCATTTTTAAGATACATTCTTCACGAGTTTGTGCCCTGCAAATAACCTTTGCTATCATAGAATCGTAGTGAGGGGGAATCGTGTAACCAGCATAAACATGAGTATCTACACGCACTCCATGCCCTTTAGAACTATGAAAAGAAATAATTTTTCCCGGATTAGGGCGAAAGTCTTTGTAAGGGTCTTCTGCATTGATACGACATTCTATAGCGTGCATAGTTGGGTAATAATTCAAACCTGACATTTCAACACCTGCCGCTATCTTGATCTGTTCTTTGATCAAATCATAATCAATTACTTCCTCTGTTACCGTATGTTCTACTTGTATACGTGTATTCATTTCCATAAAATAGAAGTTTCTGTATTTATCGACCAGAAACTCTACGGTGCCTACACCTTCATATTTTATGGCTTCACCAGCTTTAATAGCGGCTTCTCCCATTTTCTTACGCAATTCATCATCCAGAAAAGGTGAAGGAGCTTCTTCTACTAATTTTTGATGGCGGCGTTGTATGGAGCAATCACGCTCAGATAAATGACAAACCCGTCCATATTGATCTCCTGCAATCTGGATTTCAATGTGACGAGGTTCTTCAATGAATTTTTCTACATAAATACCGTCATTACCAAAAGCTGCTCCGGCTTCCTGGCGAGCAGAATCCCAGTTTTTCTCAAACTCTTCTGCTTTCCAAACAATACGCATCCCGCGCCCACCACCTCCAGCAGTTGCTTTCAGCATAACCGGATAACCGATCTCTTTAGCCATCTTCAAACCATGTTTGACATCTTTTAAGAGACCTTCAGAACCGGGAACGACTGGCACTCCTGCTTTTATCATCGTTTCTTTGGCAGTAATTTTATCTCCCATACTGCGGATCATATCTGCTGTAGGTCCAATAAATTTAATCCCATATTCTGTGCAAAGTTCTGCAAATTCGGCGTTCTCAGCTAAAAAACCGTAACCTGGATGTAAGGCATCGGCATCAGTGATCTCTACAGCTGCCATAATGTGCTGCATATTGAGATATGACTGAGAAGAAGGTGCAGGACCTATACAAACCGCTTCATCGGCAAATCGTACATGAAGGCTTTCACGATCAGCAGTAGAATATACTGCAACCGTTTTAATTCCCATTTCTTTGCACGTACGAATGATGCGCAGGGCAATTTCTCCCCGATTTGCAATAAGAATTTTATTAAATAGAGGCATCGTTTTGTTCTCTTTAGTGAATCAGTAAAGCAAATTACTTGTATATTTTTTTGGCTTAACCATTAGGGTCTACCAAAAACAAAGCCTGATCATATTCAACTGGTGAGGCATCTTCCACTAACACTTTTACAACCTTCCCTTTGATTTCTGCCTCAATTTCATTGAATAACTTCATAGCTTCAACCATACAGACTATACTCTTTTCATCAATACTATCACCTACTTTGATAAAAGGTGGTTTATCAGGAGAAGGAGAACGATAGAAAGTACCTACGATTGGGGATTTGATATATATGTAGTTGTCGGCTTCTTCCTCTGCTTTTGTAGCAGCAGCTGGAGCTTGTGCCGCAGGTGCTGCCGCTGGAACGGGGGGCGGAGCTGCCACAGGAACCTGTGCAATAGGCTGTACCTGCTGTGCTACTGTCTGCACAGGTAAAACCTGAGGTGCTTGTGCCTGCTGTGCGGCAGCTATTTTTGTTTCTGCGAATTTTTCAGTGCGAATAGACAGCTTGAAATTACCATCTTCCATTTTAAATTCGGTGAGGTTGGTCTTATGGATAAGTTTGATTAACTCCTGAAGTTGTTTGAATTCCATGTCTCAAAGTGTGAATCATTTTTTAAAGTAAAAACACAAGTCATTCCGAATTTTGCTGATTCAGCATCCGGGATAATTTATGTTCTACATATTTCTAAATTCTATTTCTTTACGCGTTCTACGTAAGATGCTTTTGCTGTATCTACCTTTACCAGATCACCTTCGTTAACAAAAAGAGGTACTCTGATCTCTGCACCAGTCTCTAGCGTTGCTGGTTTCATAACATTTGTAGAGGCAGTATCTCCTCTCACACCAGGCTCTGTATAAGTGACCTGGAGTGTTACATACTGTGGTAAATCCAGCGTTAAAGGTATTTCTTTTTCTGCGTGAAAAAGTATTTCAACAGTATCTCCTTCCTTCATCAGATTTGCGTTTTCGATCATTTCTTCCTGAATACTGATCTGATTATAGGTTTCGCCATCCATAAAATGGTAGCCACTGTCATCATTATATAAATATTGATACTTTCTACGCTCTACACGTACAATTTGAATTTTATGACCAGCAGGGAAAGTGTTGTCAATAACTCTACCTGTTGTCATGCTTTTTAATTTTGTACGCACAAATGCGGCGCCTTTCCCTGGTTTTACATGTTGGAAAGATACAACAGAATAAATATCATGATTATAACTGATACAAAGTCCATTGCGAATATCTGAAGTACTGGCCATAATTCTTTCTGTGTTAAAAGTACGTCACAAACATACTTAAAAATGAATAATGTCGATGAAAATTTCGGCACAAAGGTATTAAAAACCGCAAACTTGGAAAATAACAATTAAAAAATCGTTGCCTTTAGTTCCTCGATGATTACAAATATCTAAATGGAATGTGAATGTAAATAGTTGTTATTCGTCCATGAATTTCTGTATAAATGCTTACCTTTGCACCTCGAAATGAACAACTATACAGAAAATATCTATCCTATTTTTGATCGCCTGCTACAAAAGGCGGCAAAAGAAAAGCTACTCAAGCAACGGACGAAAGCCTTATGGATGACGGGTTTATCGGGTTCGGGCAAGAGTACTATTGGTCAATATCTAGAAGCTCGTCTGCATAAAGACGGCTATCTATCTCAAATGCTAGATGGTGATAACATCCGTAGTGGATTAAACAATAATCTGTCATTTACAGCAAGTGACCGTAAAGAAAACATTCGTCGAATAGCAGAAGTAAGTAAGCTATTTGTCAATTGTGGAATTATTACCCTTAATTGTTTTATTAGTCCGACTAAAGAAATAAGGGATTATGCCAAAAACATCATTGGTGAAAATGATTTCCTTGAAATTTACATCAATGCTCCTTTAGAAGAATGTGAAGCTCGTGATGTAAAAGGCTTATACAAAAAAGCCAGAAAAGGAGAAATCAAAAATTTTACTGGTTTGGATTCACCTTATGAAGCACCTCAAAATCCAGATTTAGAAATCAGAACAGATCAGATGACCGTTGAGGAATCTGCTGACAAAATATACGAATTCATTTTACCCCACATTAAGTACTAGCTGACTAGCCAAAATTTTGCTTTAATGAAATATCATATCAACCATCTGCGTGAACTAGAAGCCGAGTCTATATTTGTATTGCGTGAGGTGGCTGCACAGTTTCAGAACCCTGTTATTATGTTTTCGGGCGGTAAAGATTCTATCGTTATGACACATCTTGCCCGAAAAGCTTTTTTTCCTGCTAAAATTCCTTTTCCATTATTGCATGTAGATACAGGACATAACTTTCCTGAAGCATTGGAATACAGAGATAATCTGGTAGAGGAACTCGGTGTAAAACTAATCGTAGGTTCTGTACAGGAAGCCATCAATAAAAAATTAGTTATAGAAGAAAAAGGTTTTAATGCCAGTCGTAATGCATTACAAACTGCTGTTTTGCTGGAAACATTAGAAACGCACAAGTTTGATGCTGCGATGGGTGGTGCTCGACGTGATGAGGAAAAAGCACGTGCGAAAGAGCGCTTCTTCTCTCATCGTGATGAATTTGGGCAATGGGATCCGAAGAATCAGCGTCCAGAACTATGGAACTTATTCAATGGCAAAAAACAAATGGGAGAACATTTCCGTGTATTCCCGATCAGTAACTGGACAGAGCTGGATATCTGGCAGTATATTGCACTGGAGAAAATAGAATTACCTAGCCTCTACCTCTCTCATAAGCGTCGTTGCTTTATACGTGATGGAGTTATTCTCGCTGAATCTGACTATGTAAATATGAAGCCTGACGAGAAAATAGAAGAAATGGTTGTTCGTTATCGTACACTTGGCGATATGCCTATTACGGGTGCTGTGCTTTCTGATGCTAGCACAGTGGAAGATATTATCCGTGAAATTGCTACCACACGTGTTACCGAGCGTGGTGGACGTGCTGATGATAAGCGCTCTGAAACTTCAATGGAAGACCGAAAAAAACAAGGATACTTCTAGAGGTGCTGGTGTGTTATCGTGTTAATGTGTTATTGTTGACAGCACTACTTTTACAAACCCCTTTTCAATTATAAATTAAGACAAAAATACATCCGAGCTATGAGCATGGAAAATTTCATATCCCTCGAAGAATATCAGAAAATGAGCCTGTTGCGTTTTACCACAGCAGGTAGTGTTGATGATGGGAAAAGTACCTTAATTGGTCGTATGTTATACGATACAAAATCAGTTTTTCAGGATCAATACGATGCTATCAAAGCAACTAGTGAACGTCGTGGAGAAGAAGAAGTGAATTTAGCATTGTTGACCGATGGGCTTAAAGCTGAACGTGAGCAAGGGATTACTATTGATGTAGCTTATCGTTATTTTGCTACACCAAAGCGTAAGTTTATTATAGCAGATACTCCCGGGCATATCCAGTACACCAGAAATATGGTAACTGGTGCATCTACAGCCAACCTCGCCTTGATTCTCATTGATGCCAGAAACGGTATTGTCGAACAAACCCGCCGTCATGCTTTCATTGCTTCCCTGCTTCAAATCCCCCACTTGGTGATCTGTGTCAATAAGATGGATTTGGTAGACTATAAAGAGGAAGCCTATGAGAAGATAAGATCAGATTTTCAGGGTTTTGCAGCCAAATTGGATGTCAATGATGTCGAATTTATTCCAGTAAGTGCTTTGAAAGGTGATAATATTGTTAATGAATCGGAGAATATGCCCTGGTATAAAGGAACCACTCTACTATACCATCTTGAAAATGTACATATTGGAAGTGATCATAACTTTATAGATTGCCGTATGCCTGTGCAGCATGTTATTCGCCCTTACAATGATGATTATCATGATTATCGTGGTTATGCAGGGCGTCTTGCCGGGGGTATATTTAAGAAAGGAGATAAAGTAATGGTACTGCCTTCGGGCTTTACTTCTACGATCAGAAAGATTAATACTTTTGACGGAGAAATTCCAGAAGCTTTCCCGCCAATGTCGGTTACTATGTTATTGGAAGATAATATAGACATCAGCCGTGGTGATATGATCGTTCGTGAAAACAATGTTCCTGAAGTCACTCAAGACCTGGAAGTAATGGTTTGTTGGTTCAATGAGCGTCCGCTCCAACCACGTGGAAAGTATGCAATACTACATACAACTCAAGATGTGCGTTGTATCATAAAAGATATTCGTTACAAAGTTAATATCAATACACTTCACAGAGATGAAGAAGATAAATTCATCAAAATGAACGACATTGCACGTGTTGTTATTCGTACTACAAAACCGCTTTTTGTTGACCCTTATCGTAAAAACAGAAATACAGGTAGCATAATCTTTGTAGATGAGGCAACGAATGAGACTGTTGGTGCAGGAATGATTATTTGATTAATACTTACTATAATATAATAATTTCATGGGAAAAGGAAAAGACGTAAAAAAGGCGGTTAAAAAAGAAGCAACAAAAACCGCAAAAGAAAAAAGAGCAGAAAAGAAAAACAAGAAAAAGAATAAAAATTACGATTGATAGCGCTTATTGAAATAAGTTACACTTAATTCATGCTGGCCTTTCTTTGAAATAAGCCAATTAAATATTAGACTTTATTCTGAATTAGTTCAAAACTATGAAGGCAGCCTTTATCATTCTCACTATATGTTGCTCGCTAATATCAAGCAGTGAAAGCTACGCTCAAATAAACAATACGCAAACCTCTACCACCACCTATCACAAGGAAATAAAAGAGACATTCAGTCAGTTTCTTGAAGCTGTAAAGCAAAAAGATATGGAAACTGTAGTGGATAATATGTACCCTAAAATATTTGATTTCGTTCCGAAAGCTCTCCTGACCGGTGCTATAGAAGATGCTGAAGAAGACAGTTCTATGCCCAATATCCAGAATAATAGTATTGACAATATCTCCGAAGTACTGGAAATTGATAAGGCAAAGTACGCCATTATCTCATATTCTTTTGAGATGGTGGCAGATATGGGAGAAGATGAAACTGCAACGGAAGGCTTCGACAACCCCGACACATTCGATGCAGATGAGTTTACTTACGAGATATTCGTGAACATGTATGGGGAAGATAATGTCAATTACAACAAAGAGGAGCAGAAAATATACATCCAGACTTATAATCAGGCTATAGCAGTAAAAGAAGCTTCAAAATGGACATTTGTAGAATATAAACCGAATATGAAAGCCATGCTGGAAACAATACTGCCAGCAGAAGTATTCACATTAATTCCTTCCAATACCAAAGCCTGTAAAGAATGTACATCTCTGGCAGATGCACTAGTAGAGCCAGAATTAGTAGAATCTCTGATGGTCAATCCAAATGTACATGGCGAAAGCATAAGTCACCTGCCTGAAAGTATAAAAGAATTAAAAAATATAAAAATACTATACCTAACAGACCATAAATCTTTAAATTCAATTCCAAAAGAAATAGGTATACTAAAAAATCTGGAAGAACTAAGCCTTGCTGGCTGTAATTTAACGGAACTTCCAGATGAAATATTTGAATTGAAGAATTTAAGGGAGTTGTTGTTGTTCGATAATAATTTTAGCAAACGCTACATCAAATATCTGAAAAAGCAATTCAGGAAAAAAATGCCGGATACGGCTGTTGAATTTGAATAATTGAATCTTTATCAAAGAAATTTTAAAATGATATTATACAAATACAGAGGTTTTTCCAATTTTGAATTTGCTGTAGATATTTTTGTAAATAAAGTGAAAATAGATAAAACAACATCTATATATATTATATCATATGAAAAAGATACAGGGACAATACTTGGATTAGTGAACTTGTCAGAAAAAAATGGAGGGAATAAAATAATAGGATTCAATATCTCTAGATTTGAATTAGATGAAAACACTTCTGATTTATCATCTTTATTTCAATTCTTTGAGCCTACTAGTGTAAACTAGCAAAAAGACATTTTATTATACAAGAGCATCAATCAAAAAATCTTCGTAAATTAGAAAATATTCCACGCCAAATTAATAAGAATGAAATTTGTAGATGTCAAAAACGATATAGCCTTTCGGAAAATTTTCGGCAATGAAAAGAAAACGAAAATCATTATTTCGTTCTTGAACGCTATCTTAAAACTGAAAAAACTAGATATAATAGTAGATGTAACGATAATAAACCCTTATCAATTACCAAGAGTTGCAGGAGAAAAAGCCTCCATTATTGATATTCGGGCAAAAGATAAAAAAGGTAGGCAATTTGTTATAGAAATGCAGGTAGCTGACGTTGACGGATTTGATAAACGAGTTCAATATTATACATGTCGAGATTATTCTATGCAAATTGACCGAGGCGAACAATATCCTCTTTTAAAACCGACTTTCTTTATTGGAATCCTAGATTTCGACTTTTTTGATAGTCCCAGCTATTTATCCAATCATATAATAGTTAACGGAGAAACATACGAACATAAATTAAAAGATATTCAGTTTACCTTTATTGAATTAACAAAATTCAATAAAAAAGCGAATACACTAAAAGGCTTGACTGAAAAATGGATATTTTTCATCAAAAACGCAGAAAATCTCAATGTTATACCCGAAAATATTAATGATGAAGGATTAATCGAAGCTTATAAAGATGCTGATAAGCACAACTGGGAAAAAGAAGAGTTAATAGCTTATGACAATGCTTCGATTGCAGAACAGGATGAAAGAGGAAAGTTAATCGCAGCAGAAAAAAAAGGTAAGGCAGAAGGTAAAATGGTGGGGAAAGAAGAAATTATAGAAAGATGTTGGATGGAAAATATGCCAATAGAAATGATTGTCAAAATCACTAATTTTTCTACTGAAAAAGTCAATAAAGTAATTCAGCGAATCAAAAAGGACAATAATAAATAATTCAGAAATAAAAGAAGAAATCCTCATTCAAACCCTTATAAGTAAGTTTATATAAACAAAAATGAAAAAAGCCTTAATCACCGGTATTACCGGACAAGACGGAGCGTACTTATCAGAACTTTTATTAGAAAAAGGCTACGAAGTACATGGCATCAAACGTAGAGCCTCGTCATTCAATACACAACGTATTGACCATATTTATCAGGATCCGCATGTAGAAAATTATCGTTTTCAATTGCATTACGGTGATCTAACCGATTCAACGAATCTTATTCGTATTATACAACAAGTGCAGCCCGACGAAATTTATAATCTCGGCGCTATGTCTCATGTAAAAGTGAGTTTTGATACACCGGAATATACTGCCAATGTAGATGCATTAGGCACATTAAGAATACTAGAGGCGGTTCGTATTCTCGGTCTTACTGAGAAAACACGCATCTATCAGGCTTCGACTTCCGAGCTGTACGGATTGGTGCAGGAAACACCACAATCTGAGACTACGCCTTTTTATCCTCGTTCACCCTATGCTGTGGCTAAAATGTACGGGTATTGGATTACCGTCAATTACAGGGAAGCTTACGATATGTATGCCGTAAATGGCATTTTATTCAACCATGAAAGTCCACGACGAGGAGAAACCTTTGTTACCCGTAAGATCACTCGTGCAGCAGCTAAGATTGGCTTAGGATTACAGGATACGGTCTACCTTGGAAATATGGATGCCAAACGCGATTGGGGGCATGCAAAAGATTATGTAGAAGTGATGTGGCTGATGTTGCAGCAGGAAAAAGCAGAAGATTTTGTTATTGCTACAGGTGTAACGACTTCAGTTCGTGATTTTGTTAGTATGGCTTTCTCCGAAATGGGCATTGAACTAGAGTTTAAAGGTGAAGGACTGGAAGAGGTAGGTTACGTGACGGCTTGTTCAAATCCTGACTTTCAGTTGGAAATTGGAAAGAAAGTAGTCGCCGTTGATCCACGTTATTTCCGTCCGACGGAGGTAGATTTATTACTCGGTGACCCTACCAAAGCCAAAACACAACTGGGCTGGAGACCTAAATACGATTTACCAGCATTGGTAAAAGATATGATGAAATCAGATATTGCTATCTTTGAAACTGAAAAGTATCTAAAAGAAAGATAAAATTTACTTCCGCAGGGTTTCGGCCCTGCGGAGAATACCCTAATCAAAAAACTCATAACACCCAATATCAGGCGAAGCATCTCTTGCCATTCCATCCAAATCAATAGGTACAGGCATCATTAAGGCATCGGAACCTGCATTCACCGCAGGATTAATAATCGTATCCAGTCGATAATCCAATTCATCAGAATCCAGAAAACCGAAATCTTCAGAACTACTCACCAGTACAGGTTCCATAAAACCAGGAACAGCGGTATTTAGTGTATCCGCCTTTATCAGGCAATGGTCGAAAATGAAATTATAGTCTGCCGATACAATCTCAGGATTATCCAATAACAGCTCATCCGGACGGGTACCATAAAAAATACAGTTTTCAAACCTTGCATTAAGGTCATTCTCCAATATAATAGCTACTCCTTCATCATCTACACCTGGTACAAAATAATTGCTCATACGCAACACAGGATCGGAATGACTGAGGTAGACATTATTAGCCTCATTAGCAAAAGTACAATGAGTAAAGTGATAATCTCCGCCGTGTTCTATTTGTAAATTATGTGTACTTACATCAAAAATCAGACAATTTTGCCCAGTTATTGTGGAATGTATACCCAATAAACCCGAAGAAGCGGAGTCATAAATAATAGAATTATTAATGGTCAGGTCAGCTGCCGAATCTACCCGAATGCCTACACCCGCATTTCGTATTTCAGCATAATTCATGCTATTCCCTGTACTAGCTGGCGAAAGAAATATACCGCCCCATTGTCCCGGAATTTCCTCAAATTCAGGCTCTATTCTATCGGTCAGAAAACGAACCGGATTCCCCAACTGACCATTAACTTCCAGCGAGGCTTCACTAGAAAAATAAAAGGTGCCGTTCGGTAATAGTAAAATACCATCATCTAGGGTGTCTCTCGATGTTCCGCCCTGAAAATGGACATCCACACCAGCATTTATTACGACATGACAACTATCCACTAACAAAAATCCTAGTACTACATAGGGTTTTACATCATCCCACACGATCGTACCACCGCCGCAAGACAATAGCCCAATCCTGTAAGAATCGCCCACATAATTGGCATCCTGTCCGAAAGATTCTAAAAAGACATGCTGAGTATTCCCATTCGTCTGAAATTCTATGGAATCCAATATCACAAATGGATTACCAGCATTAGTCGGGTCTATTTCTACTTCCGTAAATATATACATGCTGTCCTTCGGTGCAATTTCTATCTCTTCTGCGAGCGAAGTTGGCGTGCCATCTACATTCATTCTATAAAAAGAATTAGCGGACAGTTCTATTTTATCAATACGAATAGAACGGTTGTGTCGGTTGAAAACTTTAATCGATCTGGTGGCTGAACCTCTGTTCGTAAAAACAGTGTCAAACCGCAGCGTATCCACTGAAAATTCAAGTCTATCACCTGTATCAGTCGTGAAACGTTCTTTTCTACAACTGCTGAATACAAGGAATAAAATACTAACAGCAAACAGAATAAATTTTGGATAATATTGCATCGAGTGAATTATTGGCAATTAAACAACGCTCTCTTAACGGATTTTTAACGTTTCAGAGTATGTCGGAAACGCAAAGTAAGCCTTTTTCCATCAAAAAATGCTTCAATTTTGAGTATAAAAGCGGATAAATCCCGACATTTGCAGAACAGTTTATTACTAACTTAATATACCAATTTAAGAATGGGTAGAGCATTTGAATATAGAAAAGCGACAAAATTTGCCAGATGGGATAAAATGGCAAAACAATTCTCCAAAGCAGGACGACAAATTACAATAGCGGTAAAACAGAGTGGCCCCGATCCTGATACCAATATTTTACTGAGGCGTGCCATTCAAAATGCCAAGGCTGTTCAAATGCCTAAAGACCGTATTCAGGCCGCTATAAAAAAGGCTTCCGATAAAGATACCAGTAATTATGATACCATCTTCTATGAAGGCATGGCTCCACACGGCGTTGCTGTCATTATAGAAACGGCAACCGATAATCCCATCAGAACAGTAGCCAATGTACGTTCTTACTTCCGTAAAAAGGGCGGTTCACTGGGTACTTCAGGCATGCATAACTTCATCTTTGATACGATGGGCGTATTTTATATCCCTGTAGAAAACATAGAAGATACAGATGAATTTGAGCTAGAGTTTATAGATCATGGTCTCGAACGCATTGAGAAAAACACAATAGAAGAAAAAGACTTTGTGCAGGCATTTGTAAGCTTTGAAAACTTCGGTAAAATGCAGGAAGCATTGGAACAAAAAGACATCAAAGTAGAAAAGTCAGAAATAGAGCGTATTCCTAACCATCACAAAGAACTGGATAACGATGAACAGTTAGATGAAGTACTTGCGCTCATAGACATGATGGAACAAGATGACGATGTGACAAATGTCTTTCATAATCTTGCATAGACCTCATTCCTAACCCTTCTCCAGAAAGGAGTTTATTCAGCCATTTTTCCGTAAGCAATAAAGTGTGGATTAAGTAAATCTTCTTTATTGTAGACCAGTGGTTCTCCTGATGCTGCCTGTAAGACCTTTCCTCCTGCTTCTTCCAGTACGATTTGTGCTGCTGCTGTATCCCATTCCATAGTTGGTGCGAGACGTGGATATAATTCAGCATCAGCGGAAGCCAGAATAAGGAATTTTAGCGAACTCCCTTTAGCTACAAGCTCAGGCGTATTCAGCTCATCTACAAATTTTTGTGTGCCTTCATTCAAATGAGAACGGGAACAAACTACTCTAAGCCCACCGTCTTTCATACCAAATGATGAAGCACTGAGTAGGTTTTCTTTACCATCTTTGATAAAGTGTGCCCCTTCTCCTTTTGCCGCCCAATACATCTCATCCAAAGCAGGTGCATATACAACACCAAATACCGAACGCTGATTATGAACTAAGGCTATATTAACCGTAAATTCACCATTTTTCTTGATGAACTCCTTCGTGCCATCCAGCGGATCGACCAGCCAGTAATGCTTATAATCTTTACGTACTTCGTAATCAACTGCCTTATTTTCTTCCGATATGATAGGATAGCCTACTGACAACTTTTCCAATCCATCACAGATAATAGTATTCGCAGCACGGTCAGCTTTGGTCAGTGGAGAATCGTCAGACTTTGCCTCTACACCAAAGTCGGCATCCGACTCATATATCTCCATAATTGCAGCGCCAGCACGACGTGCAATGTCCATCAAATCAGGTACTAAGTCTTTATAATTCATGTTTTATTTTTTTTAATACCAAATATTTTTCTAATTGAACCAGTAGGTGCTAGTTGCCAGGCACGTTCATGGAAATAGTAAATAAACATTTTGGCAAAAAATTCTATTCCACCTACTTTTAATGCATTAGCAATATCGCCAAAGACAAAATAGGCTATTGTCACTGTTGTAGTCGTTGCTAAAATACGCCAAGTGAAAGTTTTTAGGATACTTCTTATATGAGATTCCTGAGCCATATCGCAGATTATTTATAGTTCACTTCGTATTGAATCTTTAGTAATTTGCTTTGCTTTAAAATAAAAAAGCAGTCAATTAAACCTCAACCCAATACGAAGTATTGTTAAAAAGCAGACGCAAATGTAATTGTTTTCTCGGTATTTGGATAGGGATTAACGAATATAAGACGGCAACACAAAACTCAGTCACTATTTATTTAGACTCTATTCTATCAACTTATTCTCCATTAAAGCCATATTATGGGTTTGAATAACTGCCCGCAATTGTTGGGTCAATCGCTCAGTATCATCTGGTAATGAATCAATAAGGTCATTTTGTAATAATGAATCCGTTTTATAGGCATACATATCCAGAGCAATTTCCTGCTTTTCATCGTATTGCAAAAAGTAATTATCATCCCGAATACAATACAGATCACCGAAACGGGTAAACCAATATCGAGGCTGAATAGTATCAAAAACACTAGTTCCGAAAGATGTAAATGATTTATTATAACCCAGATAATCCAATACAGAAGGTACTATGTCTACTTGCTGAACCACTTTATCTTCTTTGCCCATTAATTGCCCGCCAGGGTGATAAAAAATCAATGGAATTTCATGTGTATTGGCTGCTGTACGCTGTTGATAAGGAATTTTAGCACCTACATGATCGGCAACCAGTACAAACAAAGTATTTTCATACCAGTCTGTTTGTTCTATCTTTTTGAAAAATTGCTCTAATGCATAATCTACATAGCTGATCCCTTTATTCATCGGCAATTCATCTGCCGGAAATTGTTGGGCAAAACTGTCCGGTACACGATAAGGCCAATGAGAGGTGACATTGAACAATACTGTAAAAAATGGTTTTTCAGACTCGTTAATTACGTCGGCGGAATACTGGAAAAAAGGCTCATCAAACACGCCCCAGCCACCATCATGAAACCGTTTATCACCAAAATCAGCTCTATTATAAGCCTTGTCCATACCATACAAAGCAACGGTCTTTTTCAATCCATAAGAATCCTCATCACAGCCCTGGAAAAAGGCGCGAAACTGATAACCTTCATCCTTCAGAATATCGCCAATGCCATGAATAAAATTGCTGCTATAACCAGAACCCG
This sequence comes from Saprospiraceae bacterium, assembly GCA_020627965.1. Classification (GTDB taxonomy): domain Bacteria; phylum Bacteroidota; class Bacteroidia; order Chitinophagales; family Saprospiraceae; genus JAHDEO01. The sequence continues at coordinate 14,699 of JAHDFX010000114.1, forward strand.
CATAAGGCTTATAAATAAATGGAGGAATACTCCCAACCACCGAATTAACCCCATAAGCCGAGGAAGTTCCATTGGCATGAGCATTGGTAAAAGTCAGACTTTTTTTCCGTAAAGAATCCAGAAAAGGCGTCTTTGCCCGCTTTGGGTTCTTTGGGTCAATTAAGGTATAAGTAAAGCTTTCCAGCATAATAACCATCACATTCAAAGGCTGAAAAGTACCGTGTTCAAATTGATGATAAATGCTATATTTTTCTTTCAATTCATCCGGCTGGAAATATTTTTTTTGTTCTAAGGGCTGTCGTTCTCTAACAAAAGAGAAGAGAATCGTAAAGGGGGTATTGGTTACCAAAGTCACGTGATTAGGCGGTACATATAGCGGCGCAGAGGCAGGTGTCAATGGCGTACTCAGTCGCCCACTCACCCAAGAGAAGAGCATCAGATACAACGCAAGTCCGGCAATACTCGCCCAGGCTTTACCCGTCCAGTACCAGGTCATGCGCATAATACGACGATAAGCATACACAAAAAAAGCAGCCAGTAACAAACCCACAAGAATCAGCCACCAATACTCGCCTGCATAGATACCAAACATATCCCTGGTATCGCCCAATATATCGAACAGGTCATTGGTAGAACGTCGTAGCGTAAATCGAAAATAAGCCACATCGGTCAGCGATAAAGTCAGTAATATCAGGCTTAATGTTATAAAAGCCAGATCATAAGCCTCGTAGAACCAGCGCTGCCGAACCCATATTTTAGCCAAAAAGTAAAAACAGACCAAAGGAAAATAAAAGTAAAGTATCGTAGCAGTATCAAAACGCAGTCCGGCAGCAAAAATATCCCAATATTCAGCACCTTTTATGGTATACAAATCAGCATTATGCCAAATAAAAATCAATCGACACACGCTAAACATCAGCAAGACCAGCAAAAGCCGGAAAGTGATGGTGATAAATGCATGCGTTTTATTGACCATGGTTGGTATTAATCTATTATTTATTAACACTGACGACTCGCTCTATATTTTCGATTTTGTAATGATTTATTGTGAATAGGACGCCTTTCTGTGCTTCTCTTTCTGCCAATATTTTCCTGGCTGTCGCAATGTCTGTCGCCCTTAGCATATTGCGCCCGGCATAATACATGACTTGCGGTTCGGGCTTATAGCCATTTAAAAAAATAACTTCGTCATCAGTTGTATTTTCTTTGATGGCTTCGCCCAATTTCATCATCATATCATATCTGTCTCCATTCTGATTAATTTCGCCGGGGCGATTGATGAAATAATATTGTCCGATACAAAGAAGAAAAGTGGCTATCATAGCTATGCCAACAGGTTTGCGAAAACTAGTTAGATCGACTCCCCAGTAACCTAAGCCAACAGCAATCAGAATACCACCTTTTAATACAGCAAAATCATGTACCACGGTATATTCTATGAATATCAACTGATGCATCAGTATCGGAAAACCAGCCAGCCAAAGGAAATTTTTGACCTGTGGTTTCATGGATAATAATGAGCTTGAAGTCCGGGAAAATTGATAAAACAGCATACCGCCTAACAATAATACGGGTAAAAATCCAATGGCATAATGCTTTAAAATACCTTTTAGCAATTTAGCGTATTTATATAAAAATGAAAACGTGCCTTCATCTGTAAAACGGGTAAATCCTCTGGCAAAAAAACGATGTTCAAAGTAAGCGAGATAAGTCTCAAAGCCTGCAATGCTGCTATATTGCCAAAAAATTAAGCCCAATCCTGACAAAACCGCCAGTACTGATGTAAGAACTACCCAGCTGTAGCGCCATTCTTTTCTTATTTTCAAAATAGCTAAAACAAATACCCCGAAAGCAAAGAAATTCCCGATCCATTCGGTATAAATAGTGGCAAAGATCAGCAAGCCGAGTAAAGCTGTTAGTGATATAAAATGGCTTTGTGTCGATGTTCTGAACACCAATAATGCCACATATAAACCAGCTATCAACACATTGGAAACAAACATATCTGCCATGAAGACATTGCCATGAAACCACAGACAAACCGGCGCCAGCAGATACACCAGAAAGCCCGTCAAAGCCCGATAAGAAAAATCAGTCTCTCCGGTCAGCAACAGTATTATCTTATAAATAAAAATGCAGGAAAGCAGATGAAAGAATAGATTAATCAATTGCAAGCCCAAAGGCGAAGGCGGAATACGCAGGGTAGAAAATATAGCATGTGGCAACAGATACACCAATGGCGGATGCGACAGGTAATAGTATCTGCCGTTTTCCTCAACAGGATAAGCCGTAAGGTTTTCTATGTGCAAATTGGCTGCCCCATCATAACTGACTGAAGGGCTGTAATGATAAGTAGCTGCTCCGTTTTTATACCAGTTTTGCAGCGGGATCAGCGTAATAGCCGTACAAAATTCATGGTGTTTGGAAACTGGTCGATCAAGATTTGGTAGCCTGATTAGTATTGATAAAAGGAAAAGCCCGACAAGTAATGTATAGGTTTTACGACTCATTTTAAGAAACGACGAAAATGCGTTTTTAAATCGTCTGGAAAGATAGGAATATCCAATAAGCCTTGTAGTTTTTTCTGGTCTTTATCTTTTAATACATAAGCATCTACCACGTCCTGAACGGTCAGGTCATATTCCGATCTTTTTATGCGCTGAATAGTATCTCCTGCCTTCACCTCTCCTTCCTGAATAATCTGAAAATAAGTCCCATACTTTCTGGCTTCTATGAATTTGGGCGTTACACTCGCATCATTAAAACGCAGCCCTACTTTAAAACAGGGAATACGAGGCTGTAAAGGCATGAGTACCGCCTCACCAAACTGCCAGTGATCGCCAATATACATATCGCTATCCTGCCAGCCAGTAGTGCTCAGGTTTTCACCAAACATGCCATAAGCAATATCATCACGCCCCAGTGTTTTTATCCAGTATTCCCGGTATTCATTGGGGTAGGCATATACTGCTTTTTCAATGCCTCCGTGATATTTAGGCTCTGCCTGCCCATCTCCATCCATTCCAAGTTTATGAATCTGCACTGCCCCATCTACACTACTTTTAAAAATCCCGGTAGAGACTGATCTGCCTTCCCAGATAACGGTTTTGGGCTGACCTACATTGACGGATAGTATTTGCATCTTTCTTATTTTTTAAATGATATTTCAAAGGTACAATTTTCTTGAGAGAAGCGGGGTTATTGTGTTATTGTGTTATATTTTGCTACGCAAAATATCATGACGATAACACGATAACACGTTCCGATAACACATTCGCACGATAACACGATAACACAACAAAAAACCCTGTCACATATCTCTGCAAAAACACATTGACTTTCAAGGGTTAATGAAATATATCTTGCTCATTATTAAGCTATTAATAAATAAAAAAAATAGCAACTAAGTGTTACTTCCCTCTTTTAGCCTCGTCTTAACACAGAATTCAACAAGCATCCTACCCACACATTTTACTACAAAAGCCTAAATACATTACACATGAAAAAGACAGTATTGACTTTCGTTTGGTTGAGTTTGAGCATTGGTTTATTTGCCCAGGTTGCTATGGCTGACCGTATGGAGATCGCTCCTCAATTCAAGTATACTAAACCAGCAAAGAAAAAAATAGCTCCCAGCGTATTGAAGTGGGATCAGCAAACACATGATTTTGGTCAGATTGATTATCAAAAACCAGTTACCGGCGTTTTTGAATTGACGAATACGAGCCTGGAACCGATCATTATTAAAGATGCTAAAGGTTCTTGTGGCTGTACTGGTACGACTTTCCCGAAAGAGGCTGTTCTGCCCGGACAGACCGTCATGATTACAGCGACTTATGATGCTAAGAATATCGGTACGTTTAATAAAACAGTAACGGTGCTGACGAGTGCGGATGATAAGGATTCTAAAGGTACTGTGCTGAAGATTACTGGTGAGGTGATCTGGCGCTTGTAGGCTGCTCTTCTGCCCCTGGCCCCTAAAGGGGAACTGCCGCCCGCTTGTCAGTTTGACTGGTCATTTGGGTAGACGTGGGCTTTGATTATCTATGGTTTACTTAGCTTCCAATACATGCGGGCGGCGGTTCCTCTTCAGGGCTACGGCTTCTACACAAGTAGTATTAAAAATAAACCCCATATTCAAAAGCCTAAAAAACAACCGTCATGCCGGACTTGATCCGGTATCTCGTAGGCGGTGAAAAACGATTTTAGAAGCTACCTCCTGACTAAAATCGTGCTAAACCCCAGCTAGATTCTGAATTAAATTCAGAATGACGTTCTCTTTTTGGGGATTTTAAAAATTTTAAAAAACTTAATACGACTTGTGTGTAAGCCGTAGTCCTTCAGGGGTTAGGGGGCGAACAAGCCACCCGAAAGCCGACAGCGTCGTCACGGGTGACGGGAAAGCCGGAGTTGCGATTAGTAGGCCGGCAGTGGATCGCATAGTAGAGATAACTGCCACCACGTATCACACGGTTAACGCCCCTATCAGGTGTATCTATCCATGCACTACCATCATCAGGTGCCATTTTATAACTCCCATGCCAGTCATCCTTACACCATTCTCACACATTTCCACTCATATCATACAAACCCAGTTCATTTGGTAATAACAAGCCCACAGGTTTTGTCTCCCTACCACTATTTTGTCTGTACCAGCCTATCTGTTTCAGGTCATCACTGCCACTGTATTTATAGCCATGTACATATTTTCCTTTTCCTCCTTTCGCTGCATATTCCCATTCTGCTTCTGTTGGCAGGTGAAATTCACCAATATTCAAGTCTTTTGTTTTTTCATTCAGTTTCCTGATAA
>JAHDFX010000115.1:0-7026 GCA_020627965.1 Saprospiraceae bacterium
CATAAACATTCCCGCGATTACTTGTTTTTTGTTGTTTTTTCATTATTTATAATATCAGAACTGATCGCTTCTATTACCGGTACATGATCCTAGGGTGACACACTGATGAAATGGTGTAATTGTTGGTATTCGCTGCCTAATATTCGTTCGTTCGTCCGTAGATTAACTTCTACTTAGAAATGCTACAGTGGTATGATTCGACCTGTTTTAAAAGCTATTTTATAAGGAGAAGGAAAATTAGCTTTGTATTTTTGCACATACTTCTCTTACAAAATCAAGAGAAAGGCTTAGAGCTTCCGCTATTTTAGTTTCTTCAAGCCCCATACCCTGTAATTTTTGTATAGCTTCGACTTGCTCTTTTTTTACTTTTTGACGTTCTTTTTCTATGCCTTTTTCTATCCCCTTTTCTATACCTTTGAGGTATAAGGCATCCTGTTCTATATCATATATTACTGGCATATTTTCAACGATTTCGTTAGCAATTTTTTCAAATTTACGCATTCTTGCTAAAAGTATCAATTGCGATAAATACTTTTTTAACTCAATTTCTGATGAGCAGACTGTTTTTAGCCTACTGACTATTAAACGTAAAACTGCCTCAGTTCGTTCCTGCTTATGGTCACTTAATAAAGCTAATAGTATAACTTCAGGAACTTGAGAGGTTAGTAATTCCGTGGTATCAAGTTCGTGTATGTTGATTAAATCAAAGCCGGTAAAGACTTCTTCTGAAGGCAATTGGGTTTGCATTTTTGCCTTACCTTTTCCTAAATATATAACAACATGCCGTATCGGAAGTTTATATTTTCCGTAAATCAGACTATGATATTCCATCATGCGATACAGCATTCCCTTTTCGTCTGTTGTCTGAAATTCAATATGAAGCAACATTTCTACTCCATCCTCCATTTCTATCTGATACAAAAAGTCTACTTCCCGTTCCATTGTTCTCGGGAATTTCTCCTGTAATGCCCGAAATGACTTTATTTTAATACTGAACTGTCGTTCAATTAAAGGGATAAAAAGATACTCTGCATTCTCCTTAAATATTCGGTCATAAACATTCCCGCGATTACTTGTTTTTTGTTGTTTTTTCATTATTTATAATATTAGGACGGGCGGGCCATTGAAATTATTTCATTTCTTACTTCTTTAATCAGATATTTTCCGAGTGTGATTATATTTTATGTCTCTGTACAGGACAAAAATCTATTTTCATAATTATGCGTAAAACATATGGCGTACTTAACCGCACGCGAATCAAGGTTTAAAATATTTAGCTACCAACATGTAGTCCCTAGGGGACAGGGCTTTTCAAGCAGTCTCGTTTCCGATAGGGATCGGAAGACAAAATATCGGTAGATTTAAATACATTCCTCATTTTCATGTGCCGTAGGTACAGCATATGACAAACCATAAATTGGATTTTGTCCTGTACATAGGTTTTATGTTTGCTTACGAAAAATACCAATAAATAAACAGCACAGCCACTATAACCACAATACCAGCAACCCGCACATACTTCCAGGGCGTAATATCCACATCCTTACTATATTCAAGCTCAAAAGCAGCCTTACGTGGTCTAAACTTACCGATCAATAGCATAATCAAAACATTGAGTACAAACAGAATCGCCATGACATGCAGAAAATGTGGATAAGCTGTCGCTTTTATAGCTTCAATAGTCGCTTCCTCTGTAGCTCCACTCGCAGCTACTTTATTGGCAGTAATTATTGGTTTTAGAATAAACTGACTGATACTATACAAAACAACACCAGATATAATGCCGATCTTTGCAGCGATAGCGGGAACATATTTTGTAAAATAACCTACTACGATGATCGTCAGAATAGGAATACTATAACAGCCATTTACTTCCTGTAAATAGCCAAATAAGCCATCTTCAGCATAGAGAATAAGTGGTGCGATCAGCATAGAAAAAAGTGCTAATCCGAGTCCAAAACGCTTACCGACCTTCACGACCTGTTGTTCATTTGCATCAGTATTGATGTGGGCTTTATAAATGTCCAGTCCGAAAAGTGTAACCGAACTATTCAGGGCAGAATTAAAAGAACTCAAAATAGCGCCAAACAGGACAGCAGCAAAAAAACCGACTAGTGAAGCGGGTAATACTTCATTTACTAATCTAGGATAAGCCTCATCAGGATCATCCAGTTGACCGAACATGTGGAAAGCAATAATACCAGGTAATACCACGATAAGTGGACCCAATATTTTCACAAAAGCAGCGAGCATTAAACCTTTCTGTCCCTCTACCAGATTTTTTGCTCCTAAAGCTCTTTGTATAATAGCCTGATTCGTGCCCCAATAAAACAATTGTACCAGCATCATACCGGTAAAAATGGTTGAGAAAGGTACTGAGGCAGTCTCTTTTCCTATAACATTAAATTTATCTGGATTTTTAGCCAATAATTCACTGAATCCTCCCATTATACTACCATCACCGATTGCCATTAAGCCAAATATTGGAATCAAAATACCGCCTATTAATAAACCAACGGCATTGACCGTATCAGATACTGCCACAGCTTTCAAACCTCCATAAATAGCGTATACTGAACCAATAAGTCCAATGCCAAAAACCGTCATGTATAAGGCAGGTATTTTAGAAAGTCCGGTCAGTTCAGGTATATTGAACATCGTATTCAAAGCTAATGCGCCAGAATACAACACGATAGGCAATAAGACGATCATATAACCACTCAAAAACAATCCGGAGGTAATGGTTTTCGTGACTTTATCATAACGACTTTCCAGGAATTGCGGTACTGTCGTAAGTCCTCCTTTCAAGTATCGAGGCAATAGCACAAGAGCCGTTACGACCATGGCTACAGCTGCCAGAGTCTCCCAAGCCATGACTAAAATCCCTTCTTTAAAAGCTGCTCCATTCAATCCAACGATCTGCTCTGTGGATAGATTGGTCAGGAGTAAAGAACCGGCAATGACTGCTCCAGTCAGGCTTCGTCCGCCCAGAAAATGTCCGTCAGACGTATTGTCTTCTGTATTGCGACTGGCAAAGTAGGCGATCAGGGCTACGGCCAAGGTGAAGCCGATAAATGTTAATAACTGCATGATTTTTTATGTTGCGACAATTCATGAATTGCCCTACTTACGATACAGCCAATAATCATTTCCAAACTCTTTTTCTAATCTATAAGAAGGATGGAGACGGGCGGTATCAGAAGAAGGAACGTAATAATAGTCAAAATAATCGTCTGTGCGTAACTCTTTGGAATAAAGTAATACATCTATGGTCTTTAATTGACCTGTCTTCCAATAGTACATAGTAGACGGATGAAAAGTCCAGTGAACCCCTAGTTTTAGCGGCTTGTCAGTTTCTACCTCATTTACGTACAATGCCATGTTTTTGGTGTGCATATCGAACCACCATTCCCGACAATTTTGAAAATTAATGTGTAAATGAAAATGGTAAATGCTGAAAATACCAGCAAAGAGTAAAAAGCGCTGTGCCCAACGATTATCCCAGAGCAGAAAATTTAAGACAACAGGCAGCAATGCCAAAGGGATAAAGATCAATGCGGTACGTTGAACCAGATAGTTCGTACCCATTACATGGAATTGTACCTTTTGGATCAATATGACCAATAATAAAACCAAGGTACTTGCTAATAAAAATACTCGTTCAGGGGTTTTAGGCAATTGTATAAATTGCCGGACAGCCCGGAAAGTTGTCAATAAAACTAACCCTATGGCGATCAGACAAAATATGAATAGAGTAGATTTACCAAAATAGCCATCTGCTTTAGTTTGCAAATAGTCCCTCACCAGTGTTTCCAGCGTTGTATAAAGTGAAGTGGCACCATATTTAAATTCTCCAAGGCTGCTCAGAAACTGAATAGGTTGGTATAAAGCCAATCCCAACACAAGAATAAAGGCAATTGGAATGCTAGACTGCATCAGCATTTCCCGGCTTATTTTTTTACTTTCAATGAGTTGATATAATTGCCATAGAAAAAATACACCGGTCAGTGCCATCAGGTAATTCAGGTAGACAAAATTGCTCAGTACAGCCAGTGAAGCACCCAAAAAACTTCCAAATACATAGCCGTTTTTTTCTTTTTCAATGTATTTCCACAAATAATACAAGCTCATCATCATCCAGCCGCAAGCCATGCCATAGCCACGAGCCAAAGAAAAGAAATCCAGCAGATACGGACTCAGGTTAAGGATAAGAAAAGCAGCAAAAGTTATCCAGAAAGGCTTGCGCATATCACGCAATAATAACCAGGAAAACACCAAGTAGACAGCATGGGTCAATAAGTTAGGTAGTCGAACAGAAAATTCAGAAACACCAAATATTTTCACGGCAGGTTGCATAATAAGTGTGTTCAGCCAGTGCAAATTAGCTGTTCCCCAGCACTTTGGGTTATGATAGCACAGCCAGATATTCATGTCGATATAGTTCAGGTAAGTACTACTTTCATCATGCGTCATCGACCACAATACTGCTCTGGCTGTTGAATAGGCAAGCAAAGCAAGAATAGTGCCTCCAAACAGGTAATTTTGTGTACGCTGTTTCATAGTTTTTGAGCTATAAATTCTTGAACCATAGGGGTAAGCATCATTGTATTGGGATTGTTATTGGCTATTTCAATATCATTCCGTACATTGGTACACCATTCTTCTGTTACCCTGCCAAGTTCAAACATTCTATCCAAATTAATATCAATAAAAGAAATCGGCCATTGCCACATATAATCGCTTGGGCGAATAGCAAAAACCAATGGGCGTGTAGCTGTAAGCTGTAAGCCGTGCTCCGCAAAAAGACTTGGCAATTCCAAGGCTATGTCAGGCTCTCCGCCCGTTTCACGCCAGCTTTTCATCACTTGATCTGTAAATTCTTCATGATACTGGCTTCGGGGAAACAAACGCCAGCTTTTATAACAGGAATATTCATGAAAAATAACTGTTCCAAATTCATTCAAAGCATTGGCTATTTTTTGAATCATGACAGTCGGTGAATGTACAAAACAAGTCACCCAACGACACCATGCAAAATCAAAGTTGTCCTCTGGTATTTCGTCTTCCATTAAATCCAGTTCATAACTATTGACTTTAAAATTTCTGACTTCCATTTGATATCTCAAGTAAGCCAAATAATTGGAAGAACGTTCTACTGCCACTACACTCCCCTGCTCTCCCACTATTTCTGCCAGATCAGCCGTAGCAAAACCAGGCCCTGCTCCTACATCTAATACACGGGAACCGCTTGTAATACCAGCCTTTTGCCAGCCTTCCAATACATGAGGTCGCCAAATGCTGTGCTGCAAACCTAATCTTTCTAATTCTTCTTTATTGGTACCAAGAATGTAATCTCGCTCTTTTTTCATAACGACGAATTTAATAAGAATATTTAACTCATCAACCATATGAATCAATGAAGACAGAATCTTACATTAAAACATTTGAGAATTTTGCCTATATGTTGTTGTTTATTGGTACTTTTGTTGTAAGTTTAAAGATAGAACACCGTAACTATAATGTCTTGAGTCGTAGATAAATTAAATATTGATATGCCAAAAACTACTCAGCATACTGCTCGTTTGTACACGGATAAAGGAAAAGGCTTTGAAATTCATCCGACAGAGCATAATGTTCAACCAGGTGAGCAGGTGTTTACATTTACATTTAAAGAACCTCAAACCCTTAGTAATATTCGTTTTCATCCTGCCGATACTATCGTTGCACTTCAGTTACAACGCATAGAACTGACGCTGGCAGATAACAGTCGAATATCCCCCAACTATGGAACTAATGCTCTGCCTCGGCACAATAGCTCCTTTATTTTTGATACTGTTACGCCTACTATTTCTATCCATTCTGCGGGATTGAGTATTGCAGAGATAACGCTCCATATTAATTATGTAGCTGTTGATGTAGATACCTACCCACTCATATTGGAAAATAAAAAAGTTTCTCTGAGCCAGAAAGAACAGGGCTGGTCTGAACAGGTTGGTAGCATTAAGTCGGACGTGGGCGCTATAGAAGCAAAAATACTGGCACATCAGGCAGAATCTCGCCAGACAGTAGCCCCTGAATATCTGGAATTTTATAAAGGGCTTGTGGCTGTAAAAGACCGGATCACTTCGGAAAAAGAGCAGCGTATTGAAGAATTAAATAACGTTATTCGAGAAAAAGAGATTAGTGCGGTCACAGCTCAGAAAGAGGCTGATATTCGTAATAATTACATTACTGAAAAAGAACGCCAGATAGAAGAACTGAACCGCTTGGTCGCAGAAAAAGACAATAAAATAGCTATTCAGGAGAATGAAATTCGTCAAAAACAGGAAATTCTTACAGAGCGAGATAAACGTATTGAAGAGTTGACCAATTTATTGAGGAAAGAAGAAAAGGAATTGGCGTCTCACAAAACGGAGTTGGAACACAAAACTCGTACCATTGGTGAATTAGAAAAAGAAATCAGTGCTGTTAATGAAACGATGCGTGTCAAAGAAAAAACTGCCATTGACATGCAAAGTGAACTTAATTCTAAAAATGACCAGCTCTTAAAGAAAACCGATCAGCTCAACGAGTTAAATACTGCCCTTAATGAGCAGAAAAAAGAGCTGAAAACATTGAAAAAAGAGCTGGATGATAGTGAGAAATTTTCAGATTTGAATGCCAAAGAATTAGATTTACAAAGAAAGATACTAGAAGAGAAAACTTCCAGAATCTTGGAAATGAAATCAGTACTGGAAGAACGAGTGGAGAATTCCGCTATCATAAAGAAAGGTATTGAGTTGCGAGATAGAGTAATCAATGAAAAAAACAATCAATTACTAGAACATGTCTCTTTGCTTTCCCGCTACAAACAACAGTTACAGGAATTAGATAAATTATATGAGACCATTATTTATCCGCAGCATAAAGAGAGTGAAAAAACTCGTAAACGCATTCTCTCTCTACTAGGTAAAGATGTAGAATTAGAAGAAAAAAGAAGACATACAGATGCACTTTATGCACAGGTAGAAGCCATTGAGGAAGAAA
>JAHDFX010000115.1:7036-19298 GCA_020627965.1 Saprospiraceae bacterium
GAAAAGTCAAACTACGAATCCAGAATAAAAGACCTGGAACAGTTGTTAGAATATGAAAGTCAGCATGTAAGCGAAGAATCCCAACAATCAGGTCAACTACTTAACAAACTCAAAAATCGTCTGGCGGGTGTATTCGGAGGTAAAAGCAATGGTAATGCCCAACCCGAAACTAACACAGGGCGAAACGATTATAACACACAAACGCCTAATAAACCAGCCGTTCGCTCTACAGTAAAACCCGATGCGATAATAGAACAAACACAAAAAAATACTAATGGCACTTCTGAGAAGGAGGAGAAAGAGGAAAGGAAGAAGGAGAGAACAACGACGACAGAAGTTGCAGAACCTGCCCCTATACAAGAATCAACTGAACTGGCTACACCAGGCATTATAAAAGCAAAAAAGCGAAATATCAGGGAGTCGGATAAGGTAGCGGTCTCCATCTGCATTATTACATCCAACCAATTGAGCGCATTAAAGAAATGTGTTCATTCTATTTTGGAACATACCGTATACTCCAATTATAAATTATTAATACACACCAATGCCTGTAATGATGGAACCCCTCAATACCTTAAACATTTAGCCCGTGAATATGATTTTATCCATCTTACACAATCACATGAAGCAGAACCACATATTCAGATTTATAATAATCAGATTAAAACCTTTCCTGAAGACGATATAGTATTACTGAGTAATCAGTTTACAGTATCAGAAAACTGGCTGACAGAATTACTTAAAACACTAACAGAGCAGCCCAAAGCTGGTATTATTGGTTCAGCGATCATGTTTCCCAATAAGAAACTTCGTGAGTTTGGAGCCAAACTAAATGTTAATGGTGAAATTGACCGGATCGGTACAGGAAATGGACTCGACAGGCACGGAGACGTTTCAGAAACAGGTTTTGTAAGCAATGAGGCTATGTATCTGAGCAGGCAGACATTACGAAAAACGGGACTGCTGGATAGCAAATTTCAGTTTACCTTATTTTCTGGTATCGACCTCTGTTATTCAGCTAAAGAATATGGAATAAACACCTTAGTCACGCCTAATTCTGTAGTCATTACAGAACAAGATCAGGGGTTTTTTCCGACAGACAAAAAAAATAATATTGATCGTAAGATTGATTTTACAAAATTTACTGAAAAACATCTCGGTAAAGTCAATGGTATCAACTGGGGGCTGGATAATATAAAGTTAACCGATATACGAAAAAGTTTAAACAATAATTTTACCGACTTAAATGGTAAAATGATAATAAATGGGACTCAAACGATTAATACTTCTGCTGATAAACCCCATTTTGACGCTATCGCTTCTTATGAAGATTACCTCCAACTTGGTGAAGAAAATATAGGTGTATTCCGAAAGCGTTTTGAAGTAGAGAAAATGTTGAGTAAAACATATTTCTCGGCTTTTCGCCTGCCTGGACACAACCAAATGGTCAATAAAAATGTCAATTATCATGTGGATGATGATCGTCCTTTTAGCATCGACGGACTAAAATTCCCTGATTTTAGGAATAGCCTGATCTGTGATACTACCCAAACGAGTAGCATATTACGAGCTTGTTCTTTATTACTAAATCGATATGTAGACAAAAACCTGCCTACCTGCATGATGATCAATGAATTATCGGCTCCACTATATGCTTTTTATAAGAAAAAAATAAAAACATTGAATACCTGTGTATTCCCGCATCAGGAAGCCATAAAATCATTGAAAGGTATTCAGGTAGAAAAACCGGCACAGCTCAGTTTCGCTGATGGGCAGTTTGACCTCTTCATTTCTGCTGAAGTTTTACAATTCACTCCTAATTACAAACAGGCTTTCGCCGAAATATACCGTTGTCTGAAACCTGGTGGAACAGCCATACTTATTATGCCATTTCGACTAGACCAAATACAGAACGAAATCAGGGCAGTTGTTAATGATTCAGGTAGTATCAAGCACCTGCAAACGCCCCTGTATTTCGATGACCCGGCATTACCTAAGCGCCAGCTTCTCTGCTTCCAACAATTTGGCTGGGAAGCGCTCAACCAATTAAAAGCAAGTGGATTCAAAGAGGTCAAAGCACATATTATCTGGTCATTGTATTTAGGTATTATGGGGGATAATGTGGTGATTACAGTACAGAAATAATAAGAGTTTGTTTCAATAGCCCTCCCGGCTACGAATAACGAAATTATTTGCTTTCCTTACGGTAAAATTGCTTTGCTGTGAAGGATGAATGTCCTATAATGAATTGACAGACAATTAATATAAGAAAAAGTTAAACCTTTATAATTTTAGCTTAAAAAGTGATACCTTTCCTCACAAAATTAGTCTATACAATACAAACAATGACTAATTATTTTTCTCTAAACTGACTTTATTCTACACTAAACTGCCAGACTATACATTTTTTGTATTGTAGATGAGCTTCCAAAAATCATCTGCATACATCATATATTAAAATAAAATTTTTGTAAATAATCAATTCGCTTCTAAGCACCCAACAAACTATTATTATATGTTTCTTAGTCCAGATAAAACATTGGCAGATTTACAGACTGATTTTTCAGAACAATATCCTTATTTGAAGATTGAATTTTATGATACTTCTCACAAAAAGACCGAGTACTCAAAACCAATCAGTCTATTAGATAATACACTTAAAATTGGCGAAATAACTCATTTTGATCTATCAGAAAAATTTGAATTAGCTGATGACATGACAGTGGGTCTGTTTGAGCAATTAGTCAGGCAGAAATACGGACTAAATATTCAGGTTTTTCGCCGGTCAGGTACTTTTTGGGTGCAAACAGGAATCACAGATTTTATGACATTGAAGGAGCAGAATGAACGTGGGCAGTCTTTTGGATATCGTCAAGCGAAATAAAGTCTTGAAATACTAATCCTCAAAAGTCAAATCAAAACGTTTGCGCAAATCTTCAAGATTTCCATTCTTTTCTACCATTTTCTTATACTTTTCCATCGGTGTCATGGGTAAAGGAACATCGGGTTTTTCTATCTCTTTACGCAAACTACTATCAATACCATAAGTCATTCGGATCGTCTTGGAACCCAGTTGTTCCCGCAAGAAAGGCATTAGTCCTGATTCTGTTTGCATACTTCCCTTTGCCATTTCACTACTCACAGTGATCCTGACTTCATCCTCAACCAATTCAACGCCAGCATTCTTAAATTGACTTTTTACTGAAGGAGATTGGATATTATTGGTAAAGTCTTCCCAGGCTTTCGCCAAATTTTCGGCAGTTAGTAAGTCTAGCTTTTCTTCTGGTTCCTCTTCCTCTTTTTTGACCTCTGCCTCTATTTTAGATAATAGGCTGCCCCCGCCTAGTTTTTGCGGGGTGATTGGTGATTGGTGATTCGTGGCTTGAGAATTTGAGTTATTACCCGGTATCGCTTCTCGCTCATCGCTTGTCGTTTCTATCTCTGGCTTATGAGCGATGGGCTTAGTATTGCTTGTCGTTGAGGCTCCATTTACTGGCAAAGTGCTTAGGTCAGGAGTTTTTTTTTCCTGAGATACGACTGCCTGCGGATTATTAGCAATGCTGATAGCTCGATTGATATAAGTCATTTTAATAATCGCCATCTCTACATGCAGGCGTTTATTACGTGCCATTTTATACTCTACATCACAATCATTGGCAATATTCAAGGCAGTCAGTAGATAAGCCATTGGCGATAAGCCAGCCTGCTCATGATAACGGGCTTTTACACTGTCTCCGACTTCCAGTAGCTTTATCGTCTGAGTATCCTTGCAAACCAGCAAATTACGCAAATGACCAGCAAGGCCATTGATGAAAATATCCGGCTCAAAGCCTTTGTTTATGATCTCATCAAATAAGAGCATAACCTGTCCCAGGTCTTCCGTCAGCATAGCATCTAACACTTTGAAATAATAATCATAATCCAAAATATTGAGGTTGGTGATAACGCTATCGTACGTAATTTTTTTGTCGGGTACAGAACTAGCAATTCTGTCAAAGATCGATAAAGCATCCCTTAATGCACCGTCTGCTTTTTGCCCGATGATATGGAGTGCATCTTTCTCTGCATCCAGACCTTCTTCTTTACAGATATTTTCCAGATGGGTGACCATTTCAGGTATCTGTATCCGTTTGAAATCAAATATTTGACAACGGGAAAGGATCGTAGGAATGATCTTATGTTTTTCTGTGGTTGCCAGAATGAAGGTAGCATACGGAGGTGGCTCTTCCAGTGTTTTCAGGAAAGCATTGAAAGCCGCCTGTGAGAGCATATGTACCTCATCTATGATATAAATCTTCTTTTTGCCCTGCTGTGGCTGGAAACGTACCTGTTCAGTCAGCGCCCGGATATGTTCTACGCTATTGTTGGAAGCCGCATCCAGTTCGTGAATATTAAATGAAGCATTTTCATTAAAGGACTGGCAGGCTTCACATTCATTGCAAGGCTCAAAATCAGATGTTATATTTTCACAGTTCAATACTTTCGCCAATATCCGTGCGCAGGTCGTTTTCCCTACCCCACGTGGCCCGCAAAACAGGAAGGCATGCGCCACCTGCTCATTCCGCAAAGCATTTTTAAGTGTCTGCGAAACGTGCTGCTGCCCTACTACGTCATCGAAACGCATGGGACGGTATTTACGAGCGGATACTACGAAATTGGACATGTATAAAATTTAAACGGGGTGCAAATTACGATTTTATTGGCGGGTTTTGAAAATTAAATAGCGTCATCCAGTATTTTCTGAATCTCTTTACCAAAATTGGCTCTTATCATGTTCAAATACTGGTACTCTGGCTTAAGTACCTTTCTTAGTTCGTCTCTGACTTCTATTTTTGTAGCAACACTTTCAGGAACTATGTCAGGAATCAGTTTATAAACTTTAATTAGTTTTTCAATAAGCTGATAAATTTCATTTCTAGTTTCATAAAGTTCAATCCTTTCTAAATCCAGTGATTTGATGGTTGCCTCCCCTTTCAATGAGCCATCTTTCACTTTAATAAACGCTCCTTCAAAAGTAATATGATCCTCAGGGGCTAGCTTTTCAGGGTGTACAAAAAGTGGTTCTTCGTCATCTAAATTACAAGTATGATCGAATGTTCTTTTACTTTCATCAACCAAGGGAAACATATTGCGCTTATAGCGTTGATTGCATAATTGGCAGGAAAGAAACAAGTTGTCCCAATCATAAGCCAGCCAATAATATCCAGGATAATTATATTTTCGGTTTGAGATAGTTGTCCATGCTTTTTTCGGACGAAAATGTTCTACATCGCCATAAGTAATGTGTGTAATTCGAGATTCACAAAAACAGCACTTCCCGTTTTGAATTTCGATTAAAGCAGGTTTTATGTCTTCATGAGCATATATATCAGAGGAAAACTTCTTCTTTCCGGTCTTGTAAGCAGCCGGATTACTCAAGTAATCCTTTTTAAGCTTTTCGGTTTCTATCAGAAGTTTGTCTTTTCCTTTATCTGCTCCCTGTTTGATGAGTATTGTTGGTCGTTTTCCGGTTTTATCGATCTTTATCATTCTCTTTTAAATAGAGGGCGGCTTTTTTAATAAGTTCCATAGCTTCGATTTCTGTTGAATCACGTCCGGTAGGCAAGTCGCCGATTTGTCCGTCAATTTTCTCTAAGTCGGATTTGTCTTTTTTTGTAAGTGTGGCTTTAGCCAAAATAGCAGACTTTTTTTCGATCAGCTTAGTGACTTGGTCAGAACGAACATTTTGGTTTTCAAATAATTCAGAAGCATAAGGTTTCGCCGAATTTAGAAGTATCGTCCGTGTCTTTTGCGAGTCCTCTTGAACCAATTTTTCTGGTTGCACCATAAGCAATCACAGGAGTTTTAATCAAATCTTTGTGTACAAGTGTAACATCATTATACATTGAAGGAAAATGAGTACCTATGTTTTTTTTATTTTCATATCCATTCCCCTGCCAATGTAAACCGGATAAGGGTTTAAAAAATGCAGGTTCATTTTTATTTTTTTTCAACCGAATATCTCTGTCTAGTCGATGTTGTCCAGTTTCTGCGACTCCTAGATAGGTCATCTGCAAAACTGTAGTCTTCCCTGTCCCATTATTCCCTAGAATAAGATTCCATTGGGAAACTCTGTCATCATTTCCATTCAATCGAAAATCAAGCGTAGTTTCCCCTCCAAAACACTTAATATTCTGAAGACTGACACTGCTGATATAATCGTATGATGATTCCACTGAGAATTGATTTTTAATTTATTTGGTTTTGTAAAATTAAGTTAAATAAACTTGACTAGCAAATTACATTTTTCAGACTAATGTCCTCGTTGTTGTCTGGTTCATTGAATATATTGCCTGACCTGTGTTTCCAGCTCTTTTATAGCTTTCATTTTTTGTAGAGAATTATTAATAAGTACACTGTAAATTAAAAAAGTTTACATTTTGTATTTTTCATTATCTGCGTTTAATTTCACATAATGCCTGTTCATTTTGCTTCGAGCGGCTGTTATGTCAAATTGCCAGTTAATTTTAATGCCCTTTTGGGTACGTTCTTTGACACAGGCGAATACTTGTTTTTCCAATTGTTCTTTAGTAGGAATTCGCTTTTTTAATGCGGTTCTTGCAATAGCAGAAAAATCCATTTCTACTGCATTCAGCCAGGAACCTTTTAGCGGGGTGTAATGAAACTCAAATTTTTGAGTGAGTTCATAAGCAGTCTGGGCATCATAATTCTCATAAAAAGAACTTGAATTATGTGTGTTCAGATTATCCTGAATTAACCTGATTTTTTCCGCTTTCGGAAAATGAGGAACAAGCTGCTGCATAAATTCAGCATATTCAATTTTTCTACGCTGATCTGTAACCATTGCCACGCGCTTACCCGTCAGGGGTTCAACAGCTAGCAACAAATTACAGGAACCATTTTTAGCGTATTCATAGTGCTGTTTTCGGACTTGTTCGGGTTTTAAGTCAAAACCTTTTATGACCTCTCCTATTAGAAAACAGGGGCGTTCATCAAAACAAACGACTGGAAAACGCTCATCATAGGGGAGTCGATACAGGCGCAGAAGGTTTTCCATTTTGGATATAAAAATAGCGTTAATCGTACCAATACACCAGGTTTTTATCAGGTGAGGTTTGAGCTTTTTTTATCCAAAATATTCTTGACTTCAGTATGTGATATATGTTCACAATACCCCAGTTTAACGACTTTATCGGCAAGCAGACGAAGACTCCACTGGCTATGCCCTTCGGGAGCCTCTTCACAGGCTAATACCGTAATTTTATCGTGCTGTTCAGCAGTAATTTCGATAGGCCGCCCCGGTCTTGGAGCATCATAGATGCAATTAAGCCCCCGGTCTTCAAAACGCCCTATCAGTTTACCAATGCTTGTTTTGGATTGGTTAATAATACCCGCTACAGCCGTTTGAGTTTGACCTTTGTCTAACTCCAGCAAAGCAATTATTCGCTTTTGTTCTCTCATAAGTTAAATATACTTTAACACCTGACCGGATAGCTTTTCTGCCATTTTTTGTACGGAAAGATATGCTTGGCACGCAATGTTAATCCATGTTTATATTGATTAGTTTCCCCATGAAGCATAAAAGAATAATTGTACAGAATGTCCAGATGTAAAAAGGATATTCCTACAGCTGGACGCATATAATGGCTTTTTGAAGTGATGTCGTAGAAGTATTCTATTCGGGCAGTAGCGGGTGGAATCGGAAAGGCTGACCATTCTGTGAAAGCACCTGTCGTATGATAGTTTTTCTCTTTTTTGAGAATGTTACTATAATTGAATCCCCAGGATTTTAAAGAAATGTGTGTTCCTCCTCCGCTAGTGAATACTTTTACATAAGAACGCCCAAAACTGGCAGAGAACTCATTTTCTTTTGAACGATTATAGGCTAAACCAGTATACCAGGAATTACCAAAAAACTTATTTTTCTCCAGGCGATTTTCAGTGATCAGATACATGCTATCTCCTGTAATTCCTCCTGTTACCAATAAAGTGTCAAGTGTTTGAGTGATGCCCTGAATACTTACTAAAGTAAATACGATGATAAAAACTATTTTTCTCATGTAAAAAAGTTAATTCTTTAATGGAACTGAATATGCAGAAAAACAGTTTATCTTACAAACAGTCTGTATTTTTAAATATTGTGTACCTTTGAAAAGTTATTTTCACGAAAAAAGAAAAGGAATTTAATGATACATAAAGTAAAGATTTCCAATTTTAAATCTATTAATGAACTTGAACTTAAATTAGGGCGAGTGAATGTTTTTATTGGGGAAAATGGTTGTGGAAAGACGAATATTTTGGAGGCGATTGCTTTGGGAAGTGTGGTGACAGAAGGTAGCGATGGAAGAAAATTAAGGGGTTTTGAGCTTTCCGCACGGGGCGTTAGAGTTACAGACTCACATTTACTGCAATCTATTTTTAATGTAAATTCAAAGAAGAAAGATATTATAAAAATAGATTTCTCTAATCAGATAGAAAAAAAAATCCTAATTGAGACTATTTATGAATACAGAGATTTAGATAAGAAGATTCCCGATAGTTGGTACAACTATTTTAAATTTAATGATTCAGGCAGGGAAGTTTATGACAACCGTGTAAATTATAATACAAAAAAAGACTCCTATTTCAATTACATAGAACAAGGTATAATATCATTATTTGGAAATAATGCACTACTCAATTTTTTTATTTTTTGCCCAGAGAACTACTTTCTAAGGCGCTTTGAAGAAGAAGGACAGATAAGACCTCTTGGTACAAGAGGTGAGGGCTTATTTAAACATATTTTAGAAATTCAAAGAAGACACCCTGAAATTATTCAAAAACTCAATGAGAAACTTAAACTTATAGATTGGTTCGGAGGATTTAATATTCCAGATAATCTTATGTTTACAGAAAAACGATTAAACATTAGAGACAAATATCTGGAAGACTTAGACTATTTCGATCAACGCAGTGCTAATGAAGGCTTTTTGTATTTATTGTTCTACTTCACCTTGTTTATGAGTCCTTACACACCGGGCTTTTTTGCGATTGACAATATTGATACAGCTCTAAACCCCAAGTTAGCTGCCAAGCTTATCAAAGAACTCACTATTATCGCAAAGGAAAATAACAAACAAGTTTTGCTAACGACGCATAATCCAGGTGTTTTGGATGGCTTGGATCTAGAAGATGAACAACAGAAGTTATTTACCGTATATCGAAATATTGATGGAGAAACTTATGCTCGTGCGGTGCGTCCTTTACAAGAAGTGAAAGGAGTAGAAAAAGTCAGATTATCCGAAGCCTTTATTCGTGGATATTTAGGTGGAATACCCAGTAATTTTTAACCATGTCAGTTATTGATTATAGTTTTGGACTGATCTGTGAGGGAGAAACCGACCAGACATTGATAAAAAGTATTATTGCCGGATGGACAGGTAATAAAAATCTCCTTTTTCCTCCATTACAACCTAAACCCGACGAAGCCGGAGGATGGACTAAGGTTTTTAAATATTGTGAATCAAAAGATTTCAAAGCAGCTCTACAAGCTAATGACTTCATTGTCATTCAAATAGATACAGACTTCATGCATGGCGATAGTGTAGGTGAGGAATATCGGATTAATTTGAAAGACTTGAATGAAAAAGAAATAGTGGAAGCTTTTCGTGAAAAAATCATAGATTTGATTGGAAAAGATTTTTATGAAGAATATTCAGACAGAATAATTTTTGCAATAGCGGTAAATGAAATTGAGTGCTGGCTTTTACCAGTATATTTCTCAAATAAACCCACTAAGGCATCAAAAAACATTGGATGTATTGATACTCTTAATACTGTTTTAAAACAAAAAGAGGGGTTTTATATAGATGCCAAAGATGATTACTACTATAGGAAAATGGGAAAATATTTTCGCAAGAAAAAAGACATTCAAAAATATGCCCAAAAACAAGTCAGTTTGCAATTATTCTTAGATGAATTGAGAATGGTTGTTGAATAAAATGGTGATTAAAAGTCTAATTACAGTCCGATATCTCAGCCGAAAAATCTGCTTGTGCATCCGTAGAAAAACCACTATCTAACAGAATAACATCTCCTGCTTTATAAATGACCGAATTGCCTGCCGGAATAGTTCCATCAGAATTAATACTATTATCAGCTTTATAGGTATTATCTGGAATCACATCAGATAAACTAAGTACTGGTGGGCAATCTGTACACATAGCATAAAAGCAGCCATTAAATCCTGTATATGTTCCTTCACTGACCAATGCCGGTTCATCATTATACATTTCACCGATGTAAGTAACCGGATGTTCACTATGTGTACGCCAGGTAAAATTAAAACACCCTGTCTTGAAAACAACATCAAAGGCAATACGCCCTACAGACACCCAATTATCAGTAAGCGGATATCCATCACCTCCATCTAATATTATATTATAAGAGATCGTAGCCCCTAAAGTTCCCTGAAGAGTATGCGCTTTGTATAAACTTGTTCCAGTTCCATCATCTATAAGTCCCGAAATCTCAAGTTCCTGATGAATACGAGGATTCGCCAGTGCTATGGTATCATAATCAAAACGATAATTTTGCTCTGCTAGTCTGAAGGCAGTTTCTGTGGAAGAAGCCTTTACCTGAATATCAAAGTATATGACTTCATCCTCACATTGAAGTGGATATTGTTGAATAAGTCGGACATCATACTGCCCTGTTTGAGCCATTAATGAGACAGAGTACAGGCATATTAGTACGAGCGTGAGTACATTTTTCATATTTATCATATAAAATACTTTCAATAGGAATGTTTTCAGCAAAATGTTGCTTTCTTTTGAATAACAATCCTATAAAAAGTCACTCATAATACCCAGACAATGAAGTAATTATCTTATAATTATATGACAAATTCTCTATAAGTAAGTAGTTATTTTTTTTGCATAAAAAGGATATCTTCTGAGTACAGGGCAAAATTCTATTTCCATAATATGCTTAGAAGACATGGCGTACTTAACAGCACGCAAATTAATTTTTAAAATATTTAGCTACCAATATGTCGTCCCTAGCGGGACGGGAGAACAAACAGCCTCATTCCCGAGAGGGGTGGTTATATGTACAATATCCTATTTTAATTATAAATAACTAATTATCAATAATATATTGTTCATTCATTGCGCCGTTAGGTGCTAAATATTGGTAGATAGAAGATATGGAACAAATTTTCATGTGCCATAGGTACATTATGTGCGAATCGTAAATTGTGATTTTATGTAATTTAATAAATAAATTTCAATTTTGTCCTGTACTCAGGGATCTCTTATTTAATCCTGAAATTAATTACAAGCTGATATCTCAGCCGAGAAATCAGCTTGTGGCAGTACTGAAAAACCACTATCCAACATAATAACATCTCCTGCTTGATACTCAACATCTCCTCCTGTCGGAACTGTTCCATCAGAGGTAATATTAATAACAGCACTATAGGTATTATCTGGAAGAATATACGGCAAGTTGAGACTAGGAGGGCAGGTTAAACAAATACTTGACAAACAGCCGAAAAAGCCCATATAAGCTCCTTCATTGACTTCTACCAGTAAATCATTATAAGTTTCTCCTATGTAAGTGACAGGAAAGTCAGTTGCTGTATGCCATGTGAAATCAACACAACCTATAGAATATATGATATCAAAGGCAATACGTCCGACTGGCATCCAGGTATCGGTCAGCAAATAACCATCTCCCGACCCTAAAATTACATTGTATGAAACAATATCTCCTAATGTACCACCAAGCGTATGTGCTTTATATACACTTATCTGAGTTCCATCATCTACCACTCCGGAAAGATCAAGCTCCTGATCGATACGTGGATTGGTCAATATCAGGGTATCGTATTCAAAACGATAATTTTGCTCTGCCAGCCTGAATGTCGCTCCAGCAGTAGATGCTTTTACTTGAATATCAAAATATATGACCTCGTCGCCACATTGAAAAGGATGCTCCTGAACAAGTCGAATATCATATTGACCTGTTTGAGCCATTAGCATAGTAAAAGAGAAAAATGTGAGTAGAAATGTGAGTACGTCTTTCATGTTGTAAATACTTAATATTTAATGCAGTGGAGTATTTATGCAGTAGCAAGCCTTTGATTATAAGTAGAATAACCAGCATGTTTAGTTGCATAAAACGCTTCAGAACATGTTTGAATTTCCATGATTGAGCGAAAGTGAACAAATTTTGTTCTGAACGAGGCATGAACGCAACGAACCCAAAGGGCGGAGATACA
>JAHDFX010000380.1 GCA_020627965.1 Saprospiraceae bacterium
AATTTCTATGGACTATGGACTATGGACTATGGACTATGGACTATGGACTATGGACCTCCTTTCCACATTGACCCCAATTCGAAGCAACTTAACCACCTGCCTTCTTTACCTTATAGCCTGCTGCAGAAAGAATATCAAACACTTTATCTCGCTGGTTGCCCTGAATCATAATCTCTCCATCCTTTACAGAACCACCTACACCGCATTTACTTTTTAGTAATTTGCCTAAAGCTTTTAGATCGTCTTCCTGCCCTATAAAACCTGTAACCAGTGTCACTTCCTTTCCTCTACGTTTTTTTCTGTCTATCCAGATACGTAAATTTTGCTTCTCCGGAGGAAGGGTATTTGCAGTACTTGCCTGAGACTCCTCGTAATAATAGTCAGGATCAGTAGAATAGAAATTGCGCTTTTTTTTCTTAGCCATAATCAATTAATTAAAAAGACCACCAGATGGACTACTAGGCGTCAGTCGATATTCAAGATTATTGATGTCGTCTATCACTTCTGTCCACCAGAGTCTGTTTTCTTGCAAACGAATAAGATTCCATTCCTGTACTTGTCCAACAGGCGGGTAAGGTTCGTCAAATTTTAAGACAACTTTCTCTCTTTTGTCCTGAAATTCCCAGGAACCATCGTACTGTTTTAGGGTATCCAGGTCGTTGAAGTATATCCAGGTAGAAAAACGATCCTGATCGTCAAAACCTATTCTACTTAAGCTATAGTCAATTGTCGATTCACCAGTATTGGCAGTTACATTACCTGTAGTGACATCTAGTCCGTTGCGTAATACCAGTTCATAATTCCAGCTATTCACTACACGAGCTTTTTTGGTGCGAACCGGAAAAATAAGTGGATTACATTCGTATTTTTTACAACTCGAAAATGCAAGAATAATTATTAATGCTACCGCAGTATATGGTATGATGTGTTTCATGTTTAAGATAAATTTTGGCAAAAATAAGAAATTCCTGATTACAATACTTTGTATTGGTTTTTGTTTTTGTTAAACCATTCTAAAAGTAAATTCCTTAAATTTACCCCATGCGTCCAATTGACTATCTCCAACAGTACTGGAAATATGATACTTTTCGACCAATGCAGGAGGATATTATCCGGTCGGTATTGGACGGGCACGATACGCTGGCTTTATTGCCAACAGGTGGAGGAAAGTCGATCTGTTTCCAAATACCTGGCTTGGTGCAAGAGGGGCTTACACTAGTGGTTTCTCCGCTGATTGCATTAATGAAAGATCAGGTGCAAAACCTGCAAAAACGGGGCATTTCCGCAACGGCCATTTATTCAGGTATGCACTTTCGTGAAATTGACCGCACATTTGATAATGCTATTTATGGAAATACTAAATTTCTTTATTTATCCCCAGAAAGACTGACTTCCGAATTGGCGCAGGAGCGCATTAAAAAAATGAATATCAACCTGATA
Organism: Saprospiraceae bacterium; assembly: GCA_020627965.1. GTDB lineage: Bacteria > Bacteroidota > Bacteroidia > Chitinophagales > Saprospiraceae > JAHDEO01. The sequence continues at coordinate 1,441 of JAHDFX010000380.1, forward strand.
GCAATAGATGAAGCGCATTGTATTTCTCAATGGGGCTATGACTTTCGACCTTCTTATCTGCAAATTGCTACAATAAGAGAATGGCTACCCAAAGTGCCTGTAATGGCGCTGACCGCAACAGCTACACCAAAAGTAATGGAAGATATTCAGGAAAAATTATTGTTTAAAAAAGATAAACAGGTTTTCCAAAAGAGTTTTGAACGAAAAAATGTTTCTTATGTCGTGCTCGACGAAGAAGGGAAACAAGATAAAATGTTGGATATTCTTCAAAAAGTAAAAGGTACAGGTATTGTGTATGTTCGTGATCGGCGTAAGACCAAACAGATCAGTTCATTTTTACGAGGGAAAGGCTTGTCGGCCGACTATTATCATGCTGGCTTGAATAGTGAAATACGTTCACAAAAACAGGATGCCTGGACGAGTGGACAAGTCCGTATTATGGTGGCAACCAATGCTTTCGGAATGGGGATAGATAAACCGGATGTAAGGGTGGTGGTACATATGAGCTTGCCAGATAGCCTGGAAGCTTATTTTCAGGAAGCCGGACGAGCTGGTCGGGATGGAAAACGAGCTTATGCGGTTTTATTGTACAATAAAGGTGATGAAATCAATCTGAATAACTGGTATGAATTGGCCTTTCCTGATATAGCTGATATTCGACAGGTATACAGAGCTTTAGGGAGTTATTGCCAACTAGCGACAGGCGGGGGAAAAGGTAATGCTTATGATTTTGATATTGGTGCTTTCGCTAATACTTATGATCTGGGTGTATTGAAGGTGCATAATAGCTTAAAAGTGCTCAAAGGTGAAGGCTGGATTGAATTGACAGATAGTGTTTTTGAACCAGCTAACTTTAAAATAAAAGTTTCCAGAGAGGAATTGTATAAATATCAGGTAGAGCATCCTCATTCGGATGTCTTGATGCGAACTTTATTACGAACCTATGAAGGAGCATTCAATCATTATGTGAAAATAAGAGAGAACCGCCTTGCCCGTTTTTTGCAAACTTCTCCAAAAGACTTACGTCGAAATCTTTCTCAAATGGCACAGGAAGGCATCGTAGAATATACGCCACAAAGAGAAACGCCACAACTCATTTTTACCCGTGATCGTGTAGCCGCTGAAGAATTGAGTATTGACTATCAGTTGTATGATTTTCGTAAAAAACGGCATTACTCCAATATTCAGGCAGCTATACGTTATGCGACCACACCTGCTTGTAGAAGCCAGCAATTGTTGACTTATTTTGATGAAAAAGATGCTCCGCTATGTGGTATTTGTGATATTTGCCTGGGCAGAATGAATGATGAAGTAGATGATAAAACACATGACCTGTATCGCTCAAAAATCAGGGAAATGCTGTTGATTCAGCCAAAACAACTCAAAGATATTGTAAAGGCTTTTCCTTCAACCAAAGAGAAACAATTACTAAAAATAATTGACTATTTGTTAGATAATGGTTTTTTGAAAATAGATGAGGAAGAGTGGGTATATTGGGTAGGGTGATTTTGACAATGCTTTGCATTGAGTGATGAGTTTTGCATCATTTGACGGTCAATGTAAGGGCTTGTCTAAATTTTCACGGTTAGGTTACTTACCCTTTTTGCCATATTTACTAAAATGCTTAAAACCAGTATCTTATGTTTATTCAGGGGCAGATAGAGCAAAG
>JAHDFX010000381.1 GCA_020627965.1 Saprospiraceae bacterium
AATACGGATGTTTACTCTTTGTATATTACTGAACCTCCTGCTACACCCGTCGTTCGATCACGCCCCCAACGCACCCTTACCGTATTGAGTGTCGGCATGATCGCGTTCATATTATCTTCGCTAGGTGTTCTCTTATTGGATTATTATAAAGACGTCAATTGGAAAGCCATTACTGAACAGGATAAAAACTAGTAAGGTAATATGCTGGCAAGTATCAAAAGACAACTGGCAGGGCTAGATCATCCATATTTTTTTCTGGTCTATGCATTACTGATCATTGGTTCTGTAACATTGGGCTTAGTATTGGATTTCCCATTGATTATGGCGCTTCCTTTAGTTATTCTTGTTGCTTTTGTTGCTGTTGTTGATTTCAAAAAATTATACCTGCTTTTGTTGATGTGTATTCCATTGTCAACAGAGTTTTATGTAGCTGGCGGTTTTTCTACCGACCTTCCCACCGAACCTCTAATCATTGGACTTACGATCATCTATATATATTATGCTTTCCAGCATTTAAGAAGCCTTGATGGAGGCTTTTTTAAGCATCCTTATATGCTGCTATTGTTCTTGCATCTGGGCTGGATGCTCATTGCCGTCATCAATTCTCAATTGCTTTTTGTCTCCGTAAAATTTTTTATTGCCAAGATATGGTATATTCTTGTTTTTGTATTGATGACAGGACTATTCGTCAAGGATACAAAAGATGTAAAACAGATATTTTGGTGGATATTTATTCCTTTGGTTATTACTATTGTTTATGTTTTAATCAAACAAAAAGCAACAGGCTTTGCCCTTAAAGATAGTCATCGTGCTATGCAGCCTTTTTACAGGAATCATGTAGTTTATGCTGCCTTGCTTTCATTGTTTCTGCCTTATTCTATTTTTATTCAAAACTGGTATAAACGCTGGTCAAAAAAATGGTGGTTGATTATCATAGGCACAGGCATTATTTTATTAGGTATTCAGATGTCTTTTACCCGAACAGCTTATATTGCCCTCATCATTGCTATAGGCGCTTATGTTGTTATCCGATTACGCCTGATGAAGATTGCCATTAGTGCCTCACTTGTTGTTATTTTTGCTTTATTAGCTCATTTGGCAAATAATAATAAATACCTTGATTATGCTCCAAATTATGAGACAACCATTTCTCATTATGAATTTAACAGCTTATTGGAAGCTACTTATAAGATGGAGGATATTTCCACAATGGAAAGGCTTTATCGCTGGGTAGCCGCAGTGCATATGGCAAAAGAAGACCTGCTGACTGGTTTTGGTCCAGGCAATTTCAAAAATTTTTACCAATCTTATTCAGTCAGTAGCTTTCAGACTTATGTGAGTGATAACCCAGAGAGATCCGGCATTCACAATTACTATCTTATGATGCTCACCGATCAAGGAGTTCCCGGACTTGTTATTTTTCTTCTTCTGACCGTTTTCATATTGCTAAAAGGAGAAAATATTTACTATGCCTGTACCGATCCTATCAAGCGTCAAACAGTGATGATGTGCCTGCTTTCCATTATTATCATAGACGCCTTCCTGATTATTAACGACCTAATAGAAACCGATAAAGTAGGGGCTTTCTTTTTTATCAATGTAGCTATCCTTATCAATGTAGACCTGGCAAATAGACGAGTTTCAAAAAAAATCAAAAAAATCTAATATTTTTTGAAACATATATTTCCTCCCACCGTATACACAATTGTCTAACGACAAATTAAATCCATTTTACCAAGCTATCTAAGTATGACAAAAGTCCCACGTGCGACAGTACAAACGGCTCGCACATACGCTACTGAAGACCAAGTAAAACAGACATCTTACTACATACGCTTAGGAGAACGTATGCTGTCTACACGTACCCAAGAGTCCCTGGGCTATTTTACTCAGGCACTGACTTCCAGTCTTCGACTTAAACAACCAGAACTTATTTTCAAAAGCTATATGGCATTGGGTAAAGCCAATGCCCAACTAGATCATATTGCAGAAGCATTGAGCGCTTATCATAATGCACTTGCAGTGGCTAAATCATGCAAATTAGCTCAAACAGGTGTGCTCAAAGCTTTATATATGCTTTACAAAACAGAAGGAGACAATAAAAATGCACTCCGGTACTGTGAAGCTTTATACAAGGCAGAACTTCAAAGCAAGTCTGAACCCCTCATCACTGATCTTCCCCAAAACGCTAAGTCCTTTATACATCATGTCCTTCATGACATGAGAGAACCTATCCGAATTATCAACATTTATAATAGCCTTCTACAAAAAAGTATTGAAAAGGCAGATGGCGAGTCCTCTGACATCTATCTCAATCACACAAATAAAGCTGTTAAGCGTATTCGTCATCTGATGAAAAATCTGAGTGAGTATATCATGCTTTACATTGATGATGCTAACCTTGAAGCAGTTAATTTGAATGAGGTTGTGGAGGTAGTAGAGAATGAATTAAAGGTAATTATCCAGACACAGGAAGTAAGTATCAACTACGATAAACTGCCAGATGTACAGGCAAATTTTGGACTGATGGCACAGTTACTCTATCAAGTTATTCTAAATGCTATATTGTACAGAAAGCAGGATATAGCACCTAAGATATTGATTAGCAGTAAACAAATTGATACTGATTATCACATTATAATTCAGGATAATGGTAAAGGAATTTCAGAAGAAAGTTTATCCAAACTACTTGATGTCAGCCACGGACCAGTCAAATCTAAAGGCAAACATCCCTCATCAGGTTTGGGCTTATTGATCTGTAAAAAGATTGTAGATAAATACCAGGGGAAGATATGGATAAATTCCAATCAGGGTGAAGGAACAAACATTCACTTTACGCTGCCTGTACCTAAGAAAACAAACAATTAGACGATGACAACATCAAAAATATAGGATTTTCATCCAAAAAACGCAGTTTTAGTGTGAGTAGCCGGATGTACCTCCAAAGGGAGATATATCCGGTTCATTTTTCCGCAATATACTCATCAACTAATTCCTCCAAAATACCCAGCGGAACAGAGCCATTTTTCAAAACGACATTATGGAACTCCTTCAGAACCAAATGAGGTTGATGAGCCATACGCTGAATATCAGGAATAATATCAGCAGG
>JAHDFX010000116.1:0-16256 GCA_020627965.1 Saprospiraceae bacterium
ACCAATGATGAGCATCCCGATGGTTGCTCCTGAACTAACACTTGCCCTGCCATCAGGAGAGCAGGTAACACTGTATAAAGATTCTAAAGACAAAATCCTGTACATCAAACCCAATCGACTTGAACTTAAAAAATACCGACTAGGTAAAAACGAAATTCCTGCTTTCAACGGTATTCTTATACGTGGTATCAAATCCATTGACCCAGCAGAATCTATTAAGAAAGGAAGTTATACTGAAATCGGAAACAAGGGCTATATTGATGCTGTATTCGAATTGAAAACTGCTATTAATAACTTTGAGGAATTACGTCCTCATATAAAAGCCCAGTATCCTGATTTTGCTAATCATCGTATTGTGATTCTGCCCATTACGCCCGGTTCTGCTTCGATTAACGTAACCAGAACGCCTGGGGCTCCATTACTAGATGGAGTTGAAAAAAGCGATGAAGAAAAACTGGAGATGGTCATCTCGGGTGCTCCGGTTTCCTCTGAGTATGGGGGAGTCATTCCGGTACGCATCCAGCTCTCAGAAATAGATGCTTTAACCTTGTTGGAAACCATGAATAAGAAGATTCCTTTTACCAACATATTTGGAGTTACTTACCAGGGAGAAGCTCGAATGCAATTTCCGCCAACAAAAGTATCTGTTAAAGCAAATAAGCGAAGAGTGTATGAATATGTAGATAACCACTTTAAGGCAAAAGGAGGAATTGCATTCTGGTCATTCAATGTCGATATCCGTAAAATTCGTGAAAAACTGGAGGAAAGCGGTGATCTGGAAATCACGATAGACGATACAAGTGATAATTTCTCTCATGAGGCTTTGATGTCAATAGCCGATAAGTACGTTGAGAAGTTCGTACTCAAAGAAATGTATGATACAGACATTGATCTACCTAAAGAAAAAGCCAAGGTCAGCGGAGACGGTGCCAAAATACCCAAAATACCCAAAATGGCTAAGTGGGGCTATCTTAGCACACAGTATAAACGAGTCAAAGCGGAGCAATTCATTGATAAAAAAGCCACCTTCAGCTTTGAGTATAATGAACAAGAGAAATTTCCAATTTATGCTAATGCTGAAATTGCTGGTATTAGCACCGCAAATATCACTATAGTAGATACAGAGAATAGCCTTTTTTCATACGGGATGCTTGGTGTGAAAGGAATTGAAAAGGATGAGATTGCAAAATCGATCAATATGGGACGGTCTACCTTTGATATATCTATTCACGGCAAATCAGGTACTAAATTGAAACGTGTGGTTATGTTCAGCTCAACTGAAAACGATGACTACCTAACAATTTATCCAATACTATTGGATCTCAAATACGATTCAGGCACAGGTAAAATTGTAAAAGAGGAAATTGATAAAATCACCTACCACTTTGATTATATAGATGATTTTACGGACTTCAAAGGTAGTGAGAAAACGTTTCCGAAAAGCAGCTCTGAATTTGATATTCTTTTTGTGAGAGTTGATGACCATCTGAAATATCGAAAAGTCTCTGTTGATATTGGGAAAACACTTTTTTCAGATTATCCTGATTTACGGAGAGTGATCATATACCTGACCTCTTCTAATGGGGAGCGAATAAATGTCAGCCTTAATAAGAATAAACTAACATCGGACTATATCATATTGGTGAGGGAATTGGATTATACCATTGAAATAGAAGCTAAGTACATCGTCAATAAAGCGTTTAAGTCCATGGCTGCTCCAGTAGTTGGAGCATTAACGGAAGAAGGAAAACGCATGTCAATTAGTGAAGATATGATCCCAGGTATTCTGGATTATGGAGGTGGAGACTTCTAGTTTATAGGTTTGAGGCTCTTCTGAACAGTAGGAGAGCCTCTTTTTTTATTAACTATTTTCAAATTTAAAACAAAGACTAATGTGTAAATACAGCATAGCATGCTTACTCATCATAATATTATTTGCAGCTTGTTTAGGGCAGTCTACACTTTCTTCAAAATATGATGCTCCAATAGAAATAGAGATCAATGGGATCACTACAAATGTATACCCAGATAAAGAACACCCTAGAACTAAATTCAGGTACCAACCAGCCGCTTTGTGGATCGCTCGCCAAATGGAAGGGGAGCAATCACGACTAGCTTTTAGCCTAGAGGCACAGAGTACGGATTCTGTAGCTGTTAATCTATTAATTAACCCACGATATTCACTCTTTTACGAAAATAAGATAAAGAAGAAATTAGTGGAACTTCATAAAGCGGCACTTGACCCTTTTAATCCTCGGGAAAGTTATAAGTACATAACTTTGGAACCCGTGAATTACAAAGATTTAAAATTAAGCTTGAATGAATTATTCCGCTCGGCAAATGTGGTATTAGAAGCACCTCATGCTGGTTTTCAAACTGATTTCGCTCAACCTTTTCCTGTGAAATTCATGATTGACAGAGCTGATGCAGAAGTTCTCACAGAGAGTCTAATCACTAAGAAAATGACCAGAATTGCCAGAGCCACTTATGAAGATCGTCGGCATATTCCTGTATATCTGTCACTGGAATTTAGTCCTTTTGATCAACCACTTGAATATCGAATTGATCATCTTGATAATAAGTCTATTATGATTTTTTCTAATCAAACCGAACACAAAGTGAAACTTAGTCAAATACGGTATTATAATAGAGAGAAAAAACTGAAGACCAAATCTCTAAACCTCAGCTTCCCGGCATTTGAGGAGAAAGTCGGTACTGTAGGAGAAAAAGAGGTAGTATTCTCAGATGGTATATATGTAATTGAAGACATAAAATGGTCTCCTGACTATGAATACAAGGATGCTTTAAGAAGATACTTCGTTAATCAAATCCCAGATGGAACAACAGAACTGGTCATGGAATTAAATGCAAAAACGCATTTGGCAACTAAACAGTTTTTAGACCAATTTGAAGTATTAGAGATGGAAATTGACCTAAAAGACAAAAATGGTGGTAACGACAAACGTAAAGTTCAAATTGATCTGACAAAAGGAAGTCAAAAAGAAGAATTAAGCTTAAAAAGCTTGGGAGGAGTAGAGTACCTAAGATATAGATTAATAGGGAAACGAAAATCAGATTCCTCTGAGTATACTTCTAAATGGAAAGAATACCCCGGAACAGAACTTGGTGAAAGGATATTGATCGATTTTCGATTTGATATGGGCGACCTTCTGGATACAGGAAAAAAGACTAAAACACAAAAGAATGCTGTCATTGACCATACATTGATTATTCCTCATAAACCTGACTTTTCTGATATTACATTTGTTCCTGGGAAACTAGCTGTTGTGAAAACAAAAGGTGGTGCCAAGAAATACTACATTAATCAGATAAATGATAAAGCAGAGGGATATATAGAATTGCTTTGTCCGATTTATCCTAATACTATCATCGAAGCACGAAATAAATGGAATATGAAGCGGCATAGCATTGCCAAATTACATCGGGCCAAAGTATCCATAGACTTCTATGGGTATAAACCTATGAATGACCAAGAAGTCACTATAGACCCTGAAAGTCGCATGCTTTGTCATTTTCCTGTTGACGTATCACAAATGGATAAGGTTAGAAGAGTCGCAGAAAAAGACTCTATTCTTGTTTCTGCTACATTACACTGGGATGTTGATGGAGAATTGATGATTACCAATACATCAGGTTATCCTTTGCTAGATCATCAATAGTATTCATGTCAATGAAAGACCTCCTTGAAGACTCCAAAAGATAGGTTTTGTCGTATAGTTTGTAGGGGTAAATTCTTCGGAATTTGCCCCTCTCAATTTTCAACTCATTCTTGCTCAAGATATTTCCTCATCCTCTTCCGGCAAATCATCAAACCCCTCAGAAAAAAACTCCTTAGGCGAAATATCCAAAGCCTGCAAAACCCGCATCAGGCTGGAAAATTTCATATCGCTGCCATTTTCATAACGTCCATACTGGACACGGTGAATATCATTCTTAAAAGCAAACTGTTCATAATTGGACTCCTGCTCTTTGCGGAGTGCTTTGATGCGTTTGCCTAAGTTTTTAAGCTGTTTTTTGGTATATGTATCCAGCGGTTTTCTCATGCAGCAAATAAAACGAATCCATTTCGTGCAAGGTACTACTATAAAATATGTAACTTCAAAGTAGTATTTTGATCTTTGTTTACTATCTTTGAAGGTCAAATGTTTCATTTCATGATAAAAATTAGTACGATATGCACGATTTAAAAATCAAAAAACGCTGTGGTGTTGATCCACACACATTACCGGAAGGCAAGAAAAGCATTGCAGCCGACGGCTGCCCGGATGTCTTTGAATTGGAAAACGGTGACTTTGCCATTATTGGAGTTCGAGTAACAAAAGACTTAGCTGGCAAATTACCGGAATCGGCTGGTTGTGGTTCGGATGAGGAAATTGTATTGGTGCCTCGCTATGTTTTAGCCAATGCGAAGCAAGACATCCCTGACTATCAAAGCTGATGTACAAGGTATCAAAAACTGCTATACTGTCGGAGTATGTTTTGGGAACTGCTCCGACAGCATCTTTTTGATATTATCCAAACAGTCTTTCTATTCCTGGGATTTTGGCTAGCTGCCAAGTCTTATCAGGATGACGACCGTTCTCGTCAAGTAGGACACTTATTACAACTAGCAGAGAACTACCAAAAACTGAAAAATGTCCTGATTGATAAACCCGAATTAGCCTCCATTTTTGACCAAAAGAAAAAGCCTGAAAAAATTACGCCTGCCGAACAGAATTACATCAAGCAGATCATCATGCAAATCTATTCTGTCTATATCGCTACTAAGCTGGGACAGTTTGATTCCTTTGAGGGCATTGAGAATGATGTCCGCCGTTTTCTGAGTTTTCCGCTTCCTGCCGGGGTTTGGAAGGAGGTGAAAAGGTTTCAGGATAGGGAATTTGTGGCTTATATTGAGGGGCTTCAGGAAACCTAACTCTTTAAGCTGGCATCAAAAGTCAATACCCAAAATACTTTCGTCCTACAATAAGAAATAAGATCGATATTGATAATAAGAACAACATCTTAATCCAGATTGAATTCCCAGAAGAATTAGCTACATTACCAGTATGAATTAATCCTGCCCAATAATGAGGATGGTAGGAGTATTCTGTAGTGTATGAACTCCCTAGATATTCTAATTGAGCTTTTTGAAGGGCCTTATCCGCTTTTACACCATCGTTTAAAAATCGGTGATAATTCGTGGTAATATCCATTGTTGGAGCTTCTTTTATTTTCCAATGTGTCATGGTTATACTGGCTACTCCTTTCTGCGCAAAACTCCAACCAAGACTTAGTACACCTTCACCTGAATTAATTTCTCCAACGGCAGTTTCACAAGCCCCGAGAACTAAACGGTATGTTTTCACAGGAATAAGATCTATTTCATTTTGTGTAAGAGCATCATCTCTAAGAATTATTTGTCCATCTTCATTGTTGAAAATTGCATGGGTTGCAAAGTGAATTGTATGATAACCTACCTGTAAAGCTTCTATTGTTGCCTTTTTTGTAGCGGCTTCATTTTTTAATTTTTCCGTATGAGTTTTCCCATCATAGATTTTTACCAATTCTTCAACTTGCTTTCCTGTTTCTTTAAGAGGAGATTCTCTCCATGGGGCAAAATCATAATTAACTGGCGCGATGCCTATAATTTTTTCTAGAGATGTGAATTGTTTTGTATCCCCTTGTAATTGTTGGTAAGAATCACATGAATACAAATAATTCGTTATGTACTTATGGACTAGAAATGGATAATCTTTACCAAAAGTTTTATCTGTTTGTTCAGTAACTAAGGCAGAGAAGGGAATTCGACCAATTTCGCGATCAGGTATGATGAGTAAACGATTTATATTGGAATAGTCCTCTAGCTGTGCCGGAAATAATTTCTTATACAAATCATGAGCAAGCACACTGTAATCTTGTGATCCCATTCTAGTAGATTGCAGCATTTCTAATAATTGGTCTATTTCTTCAATTAATCCATTTATTGATTTTGAAACGACCACCAAATCTTTCTTAGTGATAAGAAAAATATATAACGAATCATCTGTGAAAAAATACTCTAATAAAGCTGTTCTTCTATTTAATATATTATTTTGCACATCACTCAGTTGTATATTTTGAGGCTGATATTTACGATTTTTATAATCTGGATATTTTTCTTCTAATTCTCGTTCAAATTGTTCCTGCTTCTCCTTCAGCATCCGTAAACTATCCAAACCCAAGATTCCGTTACGATAGAGCTGATCTACTTGTAAAATTTCCAATTGCAAATTTTCCTTTTTTTCAAGGTCACTTGGCACGCTTATAAAGCTAAGAGCGGCCTGCTGAGATAAGTTTTGCAATAATAGTACAGCATGAGCTTTCTCTGCATATTGGAAAGCTTGTTCTTCTTTCCCTTGTTCCAGAGCGACCTCAATTGCATTTCCATATAGCTGATGTGCCTCAGCGATCCACAATAATTTAGATTCGTCCGAGCTTAGGTCTTTGTAAAATTCATTTATCCAAGCATCTATATCCTGGTAAGTTTGGTAGGCTAAGTCTATTTTTCCTGCTTTTTTTGCAACTTGTGCTTTTAGATTGAGTACCCGAAGGAGGTCTGGCTTATTATAAATATAATAGTCTTTTTCTACTAATGGATTGACTGTAATATCTGTATTTTTAAAACCGTCAGTGATATTGATAAGGGCTAATTGATAGTATACGAATGCTGAGTCTATCTGATTGAGGGCTTCATAGTTTTCTGCTAAATTTTCGTAGTTGGCAGCATAATCTGGATGATACTTTTCCTTATTATGATACTTTTTTTTGAGTGACAGTGATGTTTGGAGTTTTTCAATAGCTAATTGATACTTACCTTCACGATAAAGTTCTGTACTAATATTATTAATAACCTGAGCCTGTTGTTTATATTCTTGGGGTCCGTAAAGCGATAAGGCTGAGTTATAGTCTGTATAAGCCCTCTCATATTCTTGTAACCATCCAAGCGCTATCCCTCTATTATTATAAGCTTGTGCAAGAGATGAAGATTTTCCCTCTTTGTATAATCTAACTGCAATATCAGCCTGTGCAACTGCTTGTCTTAGTTTCGTCGTGTCTTGTGGGATTGTAAGTGCTAGACAGAGTGAATTATGCGCTGCGGCACCTCCTCCTTGCTCTATTGATTCCTTCAGAATTTTTTCTGCATTTTCCAAATCGCCTAATCCATAATAAGCCTGTCCAATATACCGTGATATCCATCCTTTGCTTCTCTGCTCTTCATTCTCTTTAAAACAGTTAAAAAATGATTCTTTGGCTTTTTTGTATTGTTTATTTTCAAAGTAAGCGAGACCTAGATTTAAGTGTGATTTCCACAATTCTTCGTCCTTGGTTTCTTGTCTAATTTTTAATGCCTCGTTGTAATTTACAATTGCAGATAGATAGTCATTTTCGTCATTATAATAATGAACTCCAATTTGATGATAGCAACATGCTAGAAATTTCGGATCAGATATTTTACCTGAATTGATGGTATCCAAAACAAGAGCAACAGGCAAAGAATCCGCATTATTTTTTTTACAACAGATATTATCATCATCACAATCTAGGATGACTGGAAACTGGGCAGTACCTTGAGTAAAACTAAAAAGAATAATAAATAGTAGAAGAAAACGCATAGCCACTTGGTTTTGGTATTACATTGACGGTTAATACTCAAAACTAAGAAGAGATTGTATTTTCTTCTAATTACTCTACAGAAAATTCATGAATTAGTTGCTAATTCCCATCACATCCCTGAATTTTTACAGTAACATTAGACTGTGGTTCAGCAACAAAGCCAGTATCTAGTTTAATCAAACTACCTGCTGTAAAAGTTACATTTTCTCCATTTTTCACGGTTCCTATTGCCTCAATAGATACGCCAGCTGGATAAATACCACTAAATATATCTTCATCAGGATAAAGGTATGGATAACAGGTTGTTTCAAGTGTAATATCCAGACGCTTCCCGGTCAGTGTTAGCCCAAAAGTAGGAGGATTGTCAACAAGGCGATTCGCATCAAAATCTGCCCACACTTGCTCTAGGTCACGACTTTTATCTTTTGCTATTTCTATTGCTAACTCCCGACTGACAAAAAATGTCGACATAGATGTGCCACTACTAATGACCTGCTCGCCTCCGACACCATAGCCACTTATATTTACACCATAGGTAGATAAAGTTGCTGATGTCGGGCTGAAATTAGAGAATGTAGCTAAAGAGTCTTGCGAATCAAGTGCTGCGATAGTGATCATATTATTATAGGGAACTACTGTTGGGGTAGTATTGCCTTCTTCATACGTTTCATAATATCTGCCTGCATAATATGCGGGGTATTGTGGAATTATATCAAGACTGGCTCCGTCGTTGCCAGCTGCAGTTGTTATAAAGACACCTTTTTGTTGTGCCAATTGTACTGCACCTTCCAATATAGCAGAAGGTTGTCCTTTATAGCCTGCGCTGATATTGATAATATCCGCTCCATTATCTATGGCATGATAAAGCGCGCACACAAATTTGAAAAGTGTTACCTGACCAGATTGATCAAATACTTTGAGTGGTATGGCTTTTATATTTGCAAAGCTGTCTAGATCATGGGTAATCGCATCAAAGCCGTAGGTGCCATGTCCTAATGAGTCTATATATTCATCATTAAATATGGATAGACTATCAGTATATCCATATCCTGGTGAAGATATGCTATAACAGCTATCTTTAGGAGCATCAGGTAGAAGATATGGGCTAGCATTTATAGCATTATCATCCACACCGGAATCCAAAATATACATAACTACGGAATCAGGATATAACGCATTAGAATAATCTTTATTCCACTTATATGCTGTACCACTACCATTATTCAATGCCAGATTAAAGATATTATTAGGTCCTCCGTTGGCATCTACTTTTTCTGTTTGTCCTTCTTTTTTGGTATTGATATCTAATAATACCTGTAGTGCAGCTTCATCGTCAGGGAATTCCCATAGATAGAGTAATCTATTGCAACTACAACTGTCTTTTACCAGACCTGCATTGGGGATTAAATGTGCTAGTTCATAAGACTCTTTATCTGCCCAATCATCAAATTCCATCATGATCTGATTGTAGACTACTGGTTGTCCATACAAGTCATAACCACGTGCAACTATATAGATTGGTTCTGATATAATTTCAAGATTAGGAACAAAAGAGGGAGCAGTCATATGTAACGTGTAACGTCCAATTTCTGCTAAATGGTAATTTGGTATAAAATATTGATCTTCTGTCTCTCCAGTTATATCAACACCATTTTTTTGCCATTGATAACCTATATCACAATTGAACTCCGACAATGGTGGGGCGATCTGCTGATACTGAACGTCTCCGTAATATTGAGGAGAATAAGTAAAGCTATTAATGTATTGATTTCTATCGTAGTTGACTTGAATATCTTCGAATGTAAATTTATTCTCATCTATTAATAGATAGTTTAAATTCAATGAGTCATATAAATTGGGCACTATACCAAAAAGGTAATTACTACTAAGATTTAAGTGCAACAATTCAATCAATGGAAATAAATTAGGTATTGTATCTACAATAACATTGTTCTCTAAATTAATATACTCTACCTTAAGGAGATTACTAAAATTGGGAAAATTTTGAATTCTGTTATCTGAAAGATTTAATATTTCTAATTTCGGGAAACTATCTAATCCTTCAAAGCCGGTTATTTCATTTTCCCCTAGATTAAGCTCTATTAATTCGGGTAGATTTAAATCTGGAATAATTCCACTAAGCCCCTGATTATACAAGATAATATCTGTAATTCTTCCTGCTGTGTTAAACTTGACCTGATATCTACTCCAATTCTTTATTGGTTGGTTCACATTCCAGTTTAAGTGGCAACCATCATTACATAATGCATCATATAATTTTATTAATTCTAACGAATCTAAAGGATGAACATAGCGCTGATTACAGTCTCCAAAACCAGAAGAACAAAAAGATAAAAAGCTTGGGATACTACCATTTTCAGGTAACCCAAAATTATTATATAAAGAGAAATAATAACCAGATTCATTTGCATTTGCTATACCACAATGAGCCATAGAGTAATCAGGATAACAACCGAAGAGTTGATTGTTTTCTAGTTTTAATATTGTTATATCATGTGTACTCAAGTCAGGGAATTTACCTGTAAGGAAATTATCGTTTAGACGAAGTTCGTTTAGAGTAAGTGAATTGGTAAAACTAGGAATTGTATCCACAAATAAATTATGACTTAGGTCAAGTGCTCTTAAGTATGGTAGATTAAAATCTGGAATTTGGCCTGACAAATTCATAGAGGCAAGATTAACCCCAATTACATTATTGGCTGATGTAACAATGCCTGTCCATTGTTTTACAGGATCGTTAAGATTCCAGTCTAAGAAACATCCAGTATTACAGTTGTTATCATATAAATTAACCAACTCTAAGGAATCATTAGGATTTACATTATCGCTACAAATACCATAGCTAGTGTTGCAAAAACTTAAAAAATCCCCATTATTTGGTAGTCCTGGATTATTGTTAAAATTACAAACAGGAATATTACAAAGATTGAGTAATTCTTCAGGGAAACAACCACTTAGATTATTAAAACTTAAATCCAATAAATTAAGATTAGACAAATGACTTAGATCAGGTATTTGACCTGTAATAAGATTAGCCTGTAGATTCAAAACCTCTAATGCAAAAAGATTATCAAGAGGGGGAAGTATTCCTGTCAAACTTGAACCGTATATATGTAACTCTCTTAGATTTTGTAGATAAGAAAAATTAGGTAAAGGAGAGTTGAATTGACTGTCTATAATAAATATTTGTTCAAGATATGGTAGGTTTAAGTCAGGTATCGCACCTGTAAGACTCGAATAATTTATATTTAATCTTGTTACTCTTCCGTTATTTACTGTTACCCCTTCCCAAGTTTGTACAGGTTGGGATGGAGGCCAATATAAATAGCAGCCGGAGTTGCACAAAGCATTATAAAAGCTTACAAGTTCTAGGGAATCACTTATATTCACAGAACTATCATCATATTCACAAACACCAAGATTGGGAAAATCACAAAAATAATATGTCTGTCCTCCTGTAGGAAGATCAAGATTATTTTCAGTATTGAAAAAAGCGCAATAACTAATGTATTCAGCAGGAAAACATCCAGAGAACTGATTATAGCTAAAATTTATATTACCAATATTAATGAGACTGGTCAAGCTTGGTAAATTACCTGTTAAGCTATTATAGCTGAGATCCAGAGCTTGTAATTCAGGTAATTCAGGTACGTAGAGATTTCCACTCAATCCTTTCCCACTTAAATTGATATCAATAACTCGCCCATTTGATATAGTAATACCTTCCCAAAAATATACAGGTTGATTAAAGTCCCAGCTGATTAAGCAGTCAGAGCTACATACTGCTTGGTAAAATAAAACTAACTCAAGAGAATCTGAAGCAAGTACATAATCGTTAAATGATGTAACGGGAAGTGTGCATTCTGTAGTATCACATACAACAAATGATTCAGTATTTCCAAAGGAAGAAATAGTATTAACAATTGTGTCGCGTAAAATCACTTCAAAAGTGCCATTTCCCCAATCACAACATATACCGTCACCATAGATGTCATTTACAGTGAAAGTATTACACATCCCCTGTCTCAGACAAATAGTATCAATATACAAGGTATTGGCTAGGTTATAGCTTCCTTGCGGTACTTCCAAGTAATCTAGACCATCAAAGCTCGTTACCGACCAGCTAATATCGGCAGGAAAAGCATCTGTAAGAACTCTTACAATTACTTCTGATTCATCAAGGTCACAATCTGGTGAAGGGAGTACACTAATAGTATCTACAGAACTGCCAGGGGATATTGAACAAAAACTTGTTGATTCAGAGTTGACAAAAGAATTGCCAGTCTCTATAATCTCACCATCCAATAATAATTCATAGCTACCATTCCCCCAATCGCAACACAAGCCATCTCCAAACTGGTCATCAAGAATAAAAGTAAAACAAAAATTCTGTGGTATACAAATAGTATCAGTATAAAATGTATTACTATTCATATATGCCCCTGTTTCTGCAAAAGCATATTGGATACTATCTCTGGTAGATAATAAATCCCAACTGATTTCACTGGGAAAATTATCTGTAAATATATTAACAACTAACTCAGCAGTACTGCTATCGCAACTTTCCTGATAAAGCGTGCTGACCGTATCGATATTATTTGAGTATCCGGTGCAGAAATAAATATAATCGGATGAGCCAAAGCAGTTAGTAGAGTTTAGCAAATTACCATCCACGACTAAGTCATAACTACCATTTCCCCAGACAGAGCAAAGTCCATCACCAAAGTAATCGTGTATTGAAAAAACATAGCAGGAGTCCAAAGGAAGGCATATTGTATCTTCATAATAGGTATTTGTAGATTGATATGTTCCTTCAACTGTACTGATGTATTCAAAACCATATTTGCTACTTATATCCCAACTGACCTCATCAGGAAAATAATCAGTAAAAATTTTAATAATTATCTCTGATTCATTTAGTGTACAGGACTGTGGTGGATAAACGCTCATTGTATCTGTAACAATAGGTGTATCAAGACAGAAATTATATCCTTCTAGAGGTGGAGGTGTTAAGATTCCACCTCCGGAGTTTATAATGTCACCATCTAATATCAATTCATAGGTTGTTTCGGTATATTCAAAAGTCAAGAATGAAAAATTGAGGCAAGTATTATTAGGTATACACAATGTATCTGTATATGAGGTGTTTAGCAAATTATATGCTCCTAAAGGAATACTTCCATAAGATGTGCCATATTTGTCAGTTAAATTCCATTCTGTATTATCTGCCGGAAGATTCCCCGTCATTACATTAATAACTACTTCTGATTCATTTAATTCGCACGTACCTATAGGGCAGACATCTATTGATTTACTATAACCAAATGAAGAACCGGAGTCTATAATAATATCGTCTAGAATAATTTCATAGCTTCCATTTCCCCAATCACAGCATAAACCATCACCTGCATTGTCATTCATTGTGAAATTGTGGCACAAACCCTGTCTTAGACAAATAGTGTCTATGTATAGGGTATTAGGCAACTGATAACTACCTTGAACTGCTTCTAAATAGTCAATACCATCAGCACTAAGTACTGACCAACTAATTTCTGAAGGGAAATTATCTGTCAAAATCTTAATGACTACCTCTGATTCATCAAAATTACAATTTAGTGACGGGAATATACTTACACTATCTGTTGTATTATTTTGAGGTATTGAACAGAAACTTATTACCTCTGGTAGCGATGAAGGAGAATTAATTATCTCACCGTCTAACAACAACTCATAACTACCATTTCCCCAATCGCAACACAGTCCATCGCCAAACTGGTCATTAATCGTGAATGTAAAACAAGAATCTTTAGGAATGCAGATAGTGTCACTATGTAATGTATTGGGATTTAAATATGCGCCAATATCTGCATTTGCATATGCTATATTGTTTTTGGTAAGTAAATCCCAGCTGATTTCGGCTGGAAAATTGTCTGTTAATATATTGATAACTAATTCTGCGGTGCTGCTATCACATGTTTCCTGATAAAGGGTACTGATTGTGTCCGTGTTGTTTGAGTAATTCGTGCAAAAATTTATATAATCAGATAGTCCAAAGCATGTAGCAGAGCTTAATGAATTGCCATCTACGACTAATTCATAAAAACCATTACCCCAATTAGAGCAAAGTCCGTCTCCAAAAAAGTCATGTATTGAGAAAGTATAACAAGAATCAGAGGGGAGACATATAGTGTCTTCATAATAAGTATTGGCATATATATATGGGTTACTTAGTGTATTCGCATATGTAAGACCATACTTATTGCTTATGTCCCAAGCCAACTCATTAGGGAAATTGTCCGTGAAAATTTTAATGATTACTTCTGATTCATTTAGGGTACAGGGCTGCGAGGGATAAACGCTAATTGTGTCGGTATTTGTGAGCATACCTGTACAAAAGTTATATCCTCCGGGAGTTGGAGGTGTAGAAATTCCACCTCCTGATTCTATAAGATTACCATCTAAGATTAGATTATAGGTTGCTTCACTGCCTCCTAAACTCAAGAATGAAAAATTTAGACAGGTGTTATTGGGGACACACAATGTATCTGTGTATGAGGTGTTTAATAGATCATAAATACCTCCGCCAGGAAAGTTTTCATATGCTACACCATATTTGTCAGTTAGACTCCACCAATCGTTATTTGATAAATTTCCTGTCATTACATTAACAACTAATTCTGATTCATTCAATTCGCATTCTTGATTTAAATTATTGGTGCAAAGTGGAAAAGATTCAGTAAGTACCATGCCGTTGCCTCCCCCCATTCCAAGAACTGAATCATTGAGAATAACTTCATAGCTACTTTCTCCAATTACTGTAGTAAAAGTATAATTAAAACACATGTCGTTTGTAATACATATAGTATCTGAATAAAGAGTATTAGGATTGAGGAATGGAGAACTATTATAAAGAGGTAAACCTATATCATCTTCTATTGTCCATGTTCCATCGTCTGGCAGATTTCCTGTAGTTATATTGACAACCACTTCTGAGTGATTTAAGGTACAGCTTTGAGTATGTGCTTCAGAGTTTATTGAGACAATCATTAGTACACAAATAAAGAAATACAGCCATAATATTGGGTGTTGTGATGTGGTTAAACGTTTCATAATGATGTTATTTAGCTTATGATACACTTGAGAGTATTCTTTTTAATTTGAACTGACTTAAACTTTTGCAAATGGATTACGAACGAAAACAAAAGTCTAAATCAGTTCTTTAATTAAATCTATGATTTTCAGGCTTTAAAGTAGCTATATCATTAATCCAAAGATTGGAAATATCCTTTACTATTAAGTTTTAGAATAGTAAATTAATTCTCATCACAACCTTGAATTTCTATATTGAGATTAGACTGTGGTTCAGCAACAAAGCCAGTATCTAGTTTAACCGAACCGCCTGCTGTAAAAATTACATTTTCACCGCTCTTTACAGTTCCGATTGCTTCAATCGCTTCACTAGCCGGATAAATACCACTAAATATATCGCCATCAGGGTAAAGATATGGGTAACAGGTTGTTTCAAGTGTAATATCCAGACGCTTCCCGGTCAGTGTTAGCCCAAAAGTAGGAGGATTGTCAACAAGGCGATTCGCATCAAAATCTGCCCACACTTGTTCCAGGTCACGACTTTTATCTTTTGCCATTTCTACTGCCAATTCCCGGCTGACAAAAAATGTCGACATAGATGTGCCACTACTAATGACCTGTTCACCTCCGACACCATAGCCACTCATATTTACACCATAGGTAGATACAGTAGTAGATGTAGAACTGAAATTAGAGAATGTAGCCAGAGAGTCTTGCGAATTAAGTGCTGCTACAGTAATCATATTACTATACGGGACTATGGTTGGAAAAGTATTACCTTCTTCATAGATTTCATACGATTTACCAGCATAATATGCAGGATATTGCGGAATGGTATCAAGACTGATGCCATCGTTGCCGGCAGCAGTTGTGATAAAGATACCTTTTTGTTGAGCTAGCTGTACCGCTCCTTCCAGAATAGCAGAAGGTTGTCCTTTATAGCCCGCACTAATATTGATAATATCCGCTCCATTATCTATGGCGTGATAAAGAGCACATATAAATTTAAAAAGTGTTCCTCGACCAGACTGATCGAATACTTTGAGTGGTATGGCTTTTATATTGGCAAAGCTATCAAGGTCATGTGTGATCGCATCAAAACCATACGTACCATGTCCTAATGAGTCTATATATTCATCATTGAAAATGGATAAACTATCTGTATATCCATATCCTGAAGCAGATATATTATAACAACTATCTTTAGGAGCATCAGGCAAGAGATACGGATTAGCATCTATACCATTCTCATCCACACCAGAATCTAGAATATAGATAATTACAGAGTCAGGATATGACTCTCCGGAGTAATCTCTATTCCACTTATATGCTGTACCGCTACCATTATTCAATGCCAGATTAAAGATGTTGTTAGGTCCTCCATTGGCAGCTACTTTTTCTGTTTGTCCTTCTTTTTTAGTATTTATATCTAACAATACTTGTAATGCAATAGTATCGTTTGGGAACTGCCAAAGATATAGTAACCTATT
>JAHDFX010000116.1:16267-19262 GCA_020627965.1 Saprospiraceae bacterium
CAACTGCAACTATCTTGGACCCAGCCAGCATTGGGATAGAGTTGGTCATTTTCATAATCAATTTTATCCTGTATGTCGTCAAATTCTACCATAATCTGGTTGTACTCTACTTTCTGACCAAACAAATCAAAACCTACAGCCATCACATATATAGGCTCAGAGATAATTTCAAGATCAGGAACACGACTGACATCGGTCATATGCAGCGTATATTTACCCAGATTATTTAGTTGAAGATTAGTAATACTATAGGTTGAATCTATACTATTATCCAGCTCTATATCATTTTGCTGCCATTGATAGTTAACATTTTGGTTATTATTGCCAGATAATGGGTAAGATAAACCTACAATAAGTGTATCGCCTTCTTCGACTATATAAGATTGAACTTCACCATGATACTGTGGGGAATAAATGAATCGGTCAATTAAAATGTTGTTGCTAAAATTTACATCTACATCCTCAAAGGAGAACTGATTATTATCTAGCTCTATATCATCTATCAGCGGGAGGTTTGTAAAATCAGGAACAGTGCCACTCAACTGATTATTTTGTACTTCTATATCTGTAAGATTAGTAAGTGTGGTGAAATCAGGAATTGTTCCTGTTAATCTATTGTTATCAAGATAAATATCTTTTAAACTGTACAGATTTGCAAAATCAGGAATATTGCCAGTTAATCCACCACCGCTAATACTCAGTCTTTCTAGTTTAGGCAAATTTGTGAAATTAGGAATTCCTCCGGTGAAGTTATTTCCTCCCAGATAAATCTTTTCTAAATTTGGCAAACTGGTAAAATTTGGAATTGTATCTGTTAAGTCATTACCATTTACTCTCAGGTCAGTAAGTGTAGTTAAGTTCATCAAATCAGACATTGAACCGGATAACTGATTCCTTCCTATACCAAGATATTCCAAAACTGGTAAATCAGTAAAATCTAAAACAGGTCCTGTCAATTCATTATCGTTTAGGTCTAACCTTATTAATAATGGTAAATATGAAAAGTTAGGGATAGTTCCAGTGAGCTGATTACTTTCTAGTTCGAGATCCAGAAGATTTGGAAGATACTCAAAGTTCGGAATCGTACCTGATAATTCATTTCTTCCAAGTTCAAGGTCTGTCAACACAGGCATACCTGTAAAATTAGGAATAGTTCCTGTTAATTGATTGTCTTTTAAATCAAGAAATGTCAGGCTAGGTAGACTAAAATCAGGGATTGGACCGCTTAATTGATTACGAGTAAGTTGGATGTGTTCTAAGTTATTTAGTCCTGTAAAATTTGGAATCTCGCCGCTTAATTGACAGGAAGATGCCCAAAAACGTGTAAGATTTGGAAGTCCACTAAAATTGGGAATTGTTCCCCCTAGTTGCTCATTACTCCTAAGCCTAATCCATTTCAAATTATTTAGCCCTGTAAAATCTGGAATAGAGCCTGTCAGTTCACAAGATTCTAAATAGAGATATTCAAGGCTAGGCAGATCAAAGTCTGGTATTTGTCCATTCAGCTGATTTGAGCTAAGATTAAGATACACCAAATTTGGAAAATTACTAAAATTCGGAATTGTACCAGACAATTCGTTTCCAGATGCAGAAAATATGGTCAGATTAGGGATATATTCAAAATTTGGAATTTCACCAGTAAAATTGTTATTATCTAAAATCAATGTACCAAGATTAGGTAAACTTGTAAAATTTGGAATCTCACCACTAAGTGTGTTATCGTTTGTAATAAAGATTTCCAGTATTCCACCCAACAGTAATTCAGATAGATTGGGTAAATCTGAAAAGTTGGGTAGGGAACCAGAAAGCTCATTATTTGTTAGATCAAGTCGGATTAGTTCTGATAAAGCTACATCTGGAATGGTGCCATTTAGTCCTTTTTGAGCTAAATTTATTTGTGCTACCCTATCCCCATCTAGCACGATACCTTCCCAAGTATTTACTGGCTGTGTTTTATCCCAAAATAATGGACATTCTATACAAACAGCATCATAAAATTCAATCAGTGCCAGTGAATCACTTGCATTAACATAACATTGTCCAATAGAATTGGCGCAGAAAGCTGCAAAGTCTCCGCTACCAGGTAAATCTGGATTATTTGAAAAGTTGTATTGCCAGGTATTAATACTAGGATCACAATAGCCTCTTAATACCTCTGGAAAACATCCCGACAATAAATTATTATGTAAATACAATTGTGAAGGCAAGTAACTGAAGCTTGGAATTATACCAGATAACTGATTATGACTGAGACTAAGATAGTTAAGGTTAGGTAAATTTAAATTTGGAATTTCTCCGGTCAAGCTATTAAAACTAAGTGCAAGGTTTTTTAATTTTGCAAGGTTTCCAAAATCAGGAATATCTCCTGTTAACTGATTAGTGTCTAAATAAAGTCCTTCTAAATTAAGTAGACCTGTAAAATCCGGAACAGAACCACTGAAATTATTATTACCTAAATATAAAAATCTCAAATTTGGTAGTCCATTGAAATCAGGAATACTTCCTGAAAAATCATTATCCTGAAGATCAAGTGACGTAAGATTGGGTAAATTTAAATTTGGAAGATTGCCACTTAGACCTTTTGAGTATAAAGTTAATCTAACCACATTACCATCCCATGTACTTACACCTTCCCAAGTATGTACAGGTTGACTAAAGTCCCAAAAAGGGGTACATCCTGCAACACATCTTATATTATGGAAATTGACTA
The DNA here is from genome assembly GCA_020627965.1 of Saprospiraceae bacterium. Taxonomy (GTDB): domain Bacteria; phylum Bacteroidota; class Bacteroidia; order Chitinophagales; family Saprospiraceae; genus JAHDEO01. The sequence continues at coordinate 18,978 of JAHDFX010000116.1, forward strand.
ATTCTAAAGAATCGCTATTATTTGCGTAGCATTGTCCCGCACCAGTTAAACAATAACTTTGGAAATCTCCATTATTAGGTAAATCTGGATTATTTGAGAAATCTAAAAAGTAAACACTACAAAGCTCAAAATTTGAAAAGCATCCGCTCAACATGTTATCATTCAGAAAAAGTGCGTATAGAGAATAGAAATTACTGAAATCAGGTATCGTACCTGTTAGTTGATTATTATTTAAAAATAGAGCACCTAAAAGAAACAAATGACTAAAATCAGGTATTGAACCTG
>JAHDFX010000382.1 GCA_020627965.1 Saprospiraceae bacterium
GTCCTTTTTTTATCATGGTGTATCAGATGTTTTACATTTTCGAGTACGACTACTTTTGGTTTTTTCTCTTCAATAATTCTGCAAACATCAAAAAATAGTGTTCCTCTCGTATCATTAAAGCCCTGCTTTTTACCTGAAATACTAAATGGTTGGCAAGGGAATCCACCAAGTAATACTTCAAAATCAGGTATATCTTTTGGGGCAATTTGTGTAATATCACCAAAGGGAATTTCTCCAAAGTTTTCCTCATAGACATCTTGGCAATATTTGTTTTTCTCTGATGTGAAAACACATTTGTAACCGTTTCTTTCAAATCCTATTCTGAATCCGCCAATTCCAGCAAATAAATCAATAAATCTTTTCATTCTATGCCTTCTGTTTGATTAAGTATTCGATTTTTTGTTCAGCAACCTTTAAAACTTCAATTGGAAAGTCCTCTTGGCTTAGGTAATTGACAATATTATCACTAAGAAATCTGACTTTTAGTTTTTTGTAATCTAATCCAAAAGTCTCTGCCAAAATTGGAATCATACTACTTACAGCTTTTCTCTCATTTCTTTCTATTTTACTGAGAGTAGATTGGTCAATATCTAATCGAGCTGCTAATTTCCTTAAAGGCATTTTATTTTCTTCTCTTAATTGCCTAATATATTCTCCAAATGATTGTTTCATTGTTTGACATTTTTTTCTTGACATTTTTGTCAAATTTAGGGATTAATCTTGGATTTGAAAAAATTTATGATTTTTTCTTCTGTTTTCTTTTGGTTGGCGAGAACAAAAAGGCATCCCTACGCCATCTGTCACAAAGCCTGATAAACCACTAGCTATCATCAGATGGCGTAAGGATGTCAGTTGAACTTGAGCTGTGCGGTGATCTCTGCTATAGGAAAAAGCTTTTTTCGCTAAAAGACAGCCTAAGACTGTTCGCCATATGCCAGCAATTCGAAAGGGACTACGGCTTACACATAAGTAGCATTAGACATAAACCCTATGCTTAAAAACTAAAAAAAACAACCGTCATACCGGACTTGATCCGGTATCTCGTCAGCGATGAAAAGCGATTTTAGAAACACCTTCTGATTAAAAATAGTGCTAAACCCTAACCAGATTCTGAATCCAGTTCAGAATGACGTTTTCTTCGCTCAGTGATATGAGAGACGCACTGGCAGTCATTTGGCTGTCAGCCGCCTACTCGATTTTTTTTCCTCGAATTTAGATTCTGAATCTTCTTTGTTCGTTTGAAGTTTATAAAATTTGATTCCGAGAAGCCACAAAACTATATTTCAGCTCTGATTTTTAATGTTTTGAATTGCTTTCTTTGCAGTAGTAACTTTATTTCTAACAATAATGATCGTACCCAAAACATAAGGTAAAACCCAAAACAATCCTATTCTTAGCCAATTTGGCCACTCTGAAAAAACCGAAAATAAATGTGATCCTGCTGCCATTACTAATCCTATATAACTATATCCCATCCATAGTAAGTGATGTTCGACCCATTTTTTTCTATTTCTTCCTGCAATTGGAAAATATAAGGCAATTGCCAATGTTAAAAAGCTAACAATCGAAAGTGCATGATATACACCAAAACTATTCCACAGGTTAAATAATCCAAAAGAAGTAATCAAACTTACTATCATACTGGAAATATATAGGTAGCCGATTCTCTTATGTGTTTTTGTCCCTTTCGGAATCAGAAAAATAACTCCCGCTAAAAGAGCTAATGTTGAAAAAATAGTGTGTACAATTGAATTCATTGTTGTTGTTTTACTTTCCTTAATCTTTGATGTAATCTACTCCAAAATGCTGTTTCGTCTTTATTCTTCTAATTTCGTTTTATGATTTCTGCACCCGGTACGACCGAAGAACTGTTTGAGTTCGCTAAACGAACGATCTCTATTCTCGCAGCGAAGCAATCTCCCTGGTCAACCTAATCAAACAAAGTCGGCGGAGTATTCACTTCCTTATATAAATCAGGAGAATTAGCCTTAACAGAATTTACCTTTCTGGAAACGGGGAATATCTTTAGCATATCATTTTCGAGAGGCTGAAGTAGACTGGTAATATCATACAACTCTTTTTCTTCCAGCCATTTCATTTGAAGCTCCTTATTGGGTAAAATAACTGGCATACGATTATGTACAGGCTCCATTTCGAGATTCGGGCGAGTAGTAACAACACTAAAACTATGTATGGTTTGCCCTCTCGAACTTTGCCAGACATCCCATAAGCCGGCAAAAACCATAATAGCACCATCCTTTAGTACAATGCGATAAGGCGTTTTCTCACCAGCTTCATTCCGCCATTCATAAAAGCCATCGGCAAGCACCAGACAGCGCTGTTTACGCAGAGGAATACGAAAAGAAGGGCGTGAGCTAATGCCTTCACTACGGGCATTAATGAGATTGTTGCCAACTTTAGAGTCGTTTGCCCAATAAGGAATCAGCCCCCAGCGAAACTGCTGCAGGGCATTCGGCATTTTATTGGTCAACACATAAGCCTGCTGGGTAGGAGCTATGTTATAATTAGGCTCCAAAGTACCAGTGACTTTAATACTGAGCTGCTTTTCGACCTTTTCTTTAGAAGATGCAAATGAATATCGTCCGCACATGAATTTTTATTGTTTTATTGCTTACCTGGTATTGGTTTGGGGTAAAGTTAATACTTTGTTGTTAAAGTTTTATCTTCTGTATACACTAGACAGATTACACCACAGATTCTATATCAATCTGTGATTCCCGAATAGCTATCGGGAGTGTCCAACTGTAGTTAAATGCGTATTTTTTATTTTGATACAATCAAACCTGTCCGAAGTCCTAAATTGCACATCAACAGAGTATTTTTGCTATCAAAAACAGCAATTTTGCTCATTATAGCACCAATGTTCTGGTTATAAAGTATACTGTTCTGGTAATAAAGTATACTTCTCTGGCTATAAAGTATACTCTTCTAATTATGAACCAAGATGTTCTGGTTATGAAGTAAAAGACTAAAGTATTAAATATAAAAAGTACCTTTATAAAGGATATTGTGTTAAGGTGTTCTAATTTTACGAATCAACGAATCAACGAATCAACGAATCAACGAATCAACGAATCAACGA
>JAHDFX010000117.1 GCA_020627965.1 Saprospiraceae bacterium
AGAGCACTTCCATGGTAAGGAAGGGGTCGGGGGTTCAATTCCCTTCATTGGCTCTGCTTTTTTAGCACATAACATTTTTTTTAAATACAATTTTTACACCAATAAAAATCTCACAAACCGATGGCTAAGGAAACTTTTCAGAGGAATAAGCCTCACGTCAATGTTGGAACTATCGGTCACGTTGACCACGGTAAGACTACTTTGACTGCTGCAATCACTTATGTACTCGCAGATGCGGGACTTGCAGCTAAAATGGATTACGATACAATCGATTCTGCTCCAGAAGAAAAAGAACGTGGTATCACCATTAATACTGCACACGTAGAGTACGAAACAACAAATCGTCACTATGCGCACGTTGACTGTCCAGGTCACGCCGATTACGTAAAGAACATGGTAACGGGTGCAGCTCAGATGGATGGTGCTATCCTTGTAGTTGCTGCTACTGATGGTCCTATGCCACAAACTCGTGAGCACATCCTGCTTGCTCGTCAGGTAGGTGTACCGCAGCTTGTTGTCTTCATGAACAAAGTTGATCTTGTTGATGATGAAGAAATGTTGGAATTAGTAGAAATGGAAGTTCGTGAGTTATTAAGTAGCTACGAATTTGATGGCGATAATATCAGCATTATTCAAGGGTCTGCTCTTAAAGCACTTGAGGATGATGCAGGTGCAGTAGAAAAAATCAAAGAATTGATGGCTGCTGTTGATACTGACATTCCATTACCTCCACGTGCTGTTGATAAACCATTCCTAATGCCTATTGAGGATGTATTCTCAATTACAGGTCGTGGTACTGTTGCTACAGGTCGTATCGAACGTGGTGTTATTAATACTGGTGATCCTGTAGAGATTATCGGATTCATCGAAAAACCACTGACTTCTACAGTGACTGGTGTGGAAATGTTCCGTAAGATCCTTGATAGAGGGGAAGCTGGTGATAACGCTGGTCTACTACTTCGTGGTGTTGATAAAGCTGCTATCAAGCGTGGTATGGTAATTTGTAAGCCTGGTTCAGTTACTCCACACACTAAATTTAAGTGTGAGGTTTATGTACTGGGTAAAGATGAAGGTGGTCGTCACAAACCATTCTTCAACGGATACCGCCCTCAGTTTTACTTCCGTACAACTGACGTAACTGGAGATATTAAATTACCTGATGGTGTTGAAATGGTAATGCCTGGTGATAATGTTTCTTTAGAAGTTCACCTGATTACTAAAATCGCCATGGAGAAAGGTCTTCGTTTCGCGATTCGTGAAGGAGGACGTACAGTAGGTGCAGGTCAGGTAACTGAGATCATTGAATAATAAGCATTAGCTTAAACATATTTATTAGCTTGAACCCGCGACTAGGTAGTCGTGGGTTCAAGTATCTACGGGCATAGCTCAACTGGTAGAGCGACGGTCTCCAAAACCGTAGGCTGTGGGTTCAAGTCCTACTGCCCGTGCAAAGAAAAAATACGCTTAAGAATGGAAAGCATTATTTCGTACGTAAAAGAGAGTTATAACGAGTTAGCCAACAAAGTAACTTGGCCAACTTGGAATGATCTGGTCAGTAATACTGTACTGGTATTGGTAGCTTCTGTCATTATAGCACTTATCATTTTCGTGATGGATAATATCTCTAGTGTATTCTTGAAATATTTCTTCTACGGTAATTAATCAAACCCGATTAAATGGCAGAACAAGGAACAAGGTGGTATTGCCTGCGTGTTATCAGCGGCAAAGAAAATAAGCTTAAAGAGCGCATTGATCTAGAAGTAAGAAGATCTGGATGGGAACATATTGTTATCCAGACACTTGTTCCTACAGAAAAAGTATATAAAATACGTAATGGTAAAAAAGTCATTCAGGCTCGAAATATTTTACCAGGATATATACTTGTAGAAGCTTATCCAAATAAGTTTTCAGGCGAAATTATTCAGGCGATTTCTGGTATCAATAATGTTATTCATTTTTTGGGTAAAACCAATCCTATCCCAATGCAGAAAGCTGAAGCTAACCGTATTTTGGGTAAAGTAGATGAATCTCAGGAAATAGGAGAATCTTTGAGCGAGCCTTTTATCGTTGGTGAATCTGTTAAGATTATTGATGGAGCATTCAATGATTTCGTTGGAACCATTCAGGAAATCAACGAAGAGAAGAAAAAACTCAAAGTAATAGTAAAAATATTCGGTCGTGGTACAGAAGTCGAATTGAACTTCATGCAGGTCGAAAAACAGTCTTAAAAACTATATAATAGATATACAATGGCAAAAGAAGTATCTGGTTTTATTAAACTTCAAGTAAAAGGAGGTCAAGCCAATCCTGCTCCACCTGTAGGTCCTGCATTAGGTGCTAAAGGTGTGAATATCATGGAGTTCTGCAAACGTTTCAATGCTGAGACGCAAGACAGAATAGGTAAAGTACTTCCAGTTACCATCACAGTATTTAAGGATAAGTCTTTTACGTTTGTTATTAAGACTCCACCTGCTGCTGTTCAGTTATTGGAAGCCGCTAAATTGAAAAAAGGATCGGCTGTATCCAATCGTGATAAAGTTGGAAATGTTACTTGGGATCAAGTAAAAGCAATCGCTGAAGATAAAATGCCTGACCTCAACGCATTCACCGTTGAATCAGGAATGAAGATGGTTGCTGGTACTGCCCGTAGCATGGGGCTGATTGTTACAGGAACACCTCCCTGGGAAGAGTAAAATTATTTTGAACAGGATTGATCTACCTCGATGATCCTGTTTTTAACTGCTGTTTTCAGCAATAAATTAAATATAGATAATGGCAAAAGTCAGTAAAAAACGTGCGAAAGCAAACGAAAAGATTGAAGCCGGCAAGCTATATACACTAGAGGAAGCGATGGCACTCATTAAGAGTGTAACCACTGCGAAATTTGATGCATCCGTAGATATTCATATGCGCTTTGGACTAGATCCACGTAAAGCCGACCAGGCTCTTCGTGGCACAGTTTCTTTGCCGCATGGTACGGGTAAAACCAAACGTGTACTTGTTTTCTGTACGCCTGACAAAGAAGACGAAGCGAAAGAAGCTGGAGCTGATTTTGTCGGACTGGATGACATGATCGCAAAAGTACAGGAAGGTTGGACAGATTTCGATGTGGTAGTTGCTATGCCTAATGTAATGGCTAAGATCGGACGTCTGGGTAGAGTTTTAGGGCCAAGAGGCCTGATGCCTAACCCGAAAACAGGTACAGTAACACCTAATGTTGGTGCAGCTGTAAAAGACGTAAAAGGTGGTAAAATTGCTTTCCGCCTAGATAAGTATGGTATTGTTCACAACTCAGTCGGAAGGGTATCATTTGAACCTAGTAAGTTGGCAGAGAACGCTAGAGAACTTATCTCTACGCTTGTCAAAATGAAACCTTCAACTGCAAAAGGAATTTATGTGAAGTCACTAACTGTAGCTTCTACTATGAGTCCTGGTATTCCGATTGATACTAAATCAATCAGATAATTGTATAAATTCGGATCATTTCTGATGGTTTGATGAAAAACTAAGTTATGAACAAGTCAGAAAAAACAGCCACAATAGAGGCTCTAAAAGATAAATTCAGCAATAGCCAGTATTTCTATGTCACCGACTTCTCTACACTAACTGTTGAACAAATCAACAATTTCCGTAGAAAGTGTTATGAAAAGAACATAGAGATGAAAGTATTGAAGAATACTTTGGTCAAAAAAGCATTAGAACAGATAAGTGATACAGCTTATACTGATCTATACGATGCTTTGAAAGGACCCACAGCTATTATGTTCTCTGAGGTGTCTAATGCACCTGCAAAACTTATTAAAGACTTCCGTAAGGATCACGAAAAGCCCGTGCTTAAAGCGGCTTACATCGACTCTGATGTGTTTTTTGGAGACGATCAGGTGGAAAGCTTAAGTAATCTGAAGTCTAAGGATGAGTTAATTGGAGACGTTATACTATTATTACAATCTCCTATCAAAAATGTATTGGGTTCACTTCAATCTGGTGGAAATACAATTTCCGGCTTATTGAAAGCTCTAGAAGAAAGAGGAGATCAAGCGTAAGTTCTAGAACTTACACATTAACATGGCTTCCAAGCCTTTTTGGCACACTTATATATTTGAAAATCAAATTTAAAATTTACTAATCATGGCAGATGTAAAAGCACTTGCTGAACAATTGGTCGGACTAACCGTTAAAGAGGTTAAAGAACTAGCCGACGTTTTAAAGGACGAATATGGCATTGAGCCTGCTGCTGCAGCAGTTGCAGTTGCTGCTGGTCCTGGTGGCGGAGGCGGAGGTGACGCTGCTGCTGAACAAACAGAATTCGATGTTGTATTGAAATCTGCTGGCGCAGCTAAACTAAAAGTCGTTAAAGAAGTGAAAAACCTTCTTGGACTTGGACTGAAAGACGCAAAAGACCTAGTAGACGGAGCTCCTGGTAATATCAAAGAAGGTATTCCTAAAGATGAAGCCGAGTCTATTAAAGCAGCATTAGAAGCTGCAGGCGCTGAAGTAGAAATTAAGTAATTGTATCCCTACTAACAAAGCTTGTTTTTGATTAGTAAAGTATACGATACTTAAAAATAAACAGGCATGGGCTTAATCGATTTTCGGTTAAGCCTATGCCCGTATAATAAGATACTTCAAAATCCTCAATAAAACGGGTACGTTCATTTTTCATGATTCTCACAAATCCGGTCGGTTCTCGTTATAACCGGTTAACATATAAATTCGATCCATGACGAAAGCAGCAGAACGCATCAACTTCGGAAAAATTAAACATGCCGGGCAATATCCCGATTTTCTTGAAATTCAAATCAAATCGTTCACAGAGTTCTTTCAACTTGAAACAACACCTGAGAATAGAAGTAACGAAGGTTTGTATAAAGTGTTTCAGGAAAATTTCCCGATTTCAGATGCTCGTAACATTTTTGAACTAGAATTCCTTGATTATTTCGTTGATCCGCCAAGGTATAGCATTGAGGAGTGTTCACAACGTGGACTAACTTATAATGTTCCGCTCAAGGCAAAACTGAAACTTTCCTGTAATGATGAAGAACACGTTGACTTCGAGCAGGTAGTGCAAGATGTATTTCTGGGTAACATTCCTTACATGACTCCTAAAGGAACCTTTGTAGTCAATGGTTCCGAAAGAATTATTGTTACTCAGCTACACCGTTCACCAGGGGTATTCTTTGGGCAGAGCCTTCACCCTAATGGGACAAAGATATACTCGGCAAGGGTAATTCCTTTTAAAGGAGCCTGGATGGAATTTGCAACAGATATCAATACGGTCATGTATGCCTACATTGATCGTAAGAAAAAATTCCCGGTTACTACTTTACTCCGTGCCATCGGTTTTGATTCAGATAAAGAGATTCTCGATATTTTTGAATTGGCTGATGAAGTAAAAGTTAGTGAGAAATCACTAAAAAAACATCTCGGTCGTAAGTTGGCAGCACGTATTTTACGTAGTTGGACTGAAGACTTCGTAGATGAAGATACAGGAGAAGTAGTAACGATTGAGCGTAATGAGGTTATCCTGGAACGGGATACCATTCTTGATGAGGAAAATATACTACGTGTGCTGGAAACAGACGTGGAAAGTATAATTCTACAAAAGGAAGATATAGAAGAAGATTATTCCATCATCTATAATACGCTTCAAAAAGATACTTCTAATTCTGAACTAGAAGCTGTACAACATATTTATCGCCAGCTAAGAGGGACTGATCCGCCAGATGAAGAGACAGCTCGTGGTATTATTGATAAATTATTCTTCTCTGACAAACGTTATAATCTCGGAGATGTAGGTCGATATAAAATTAATCGAAAACTTCTGCTGGATATTGATAGAGAAACTAAAGTCTTAACAAAAGAAGACATTATAGCTATCGTTAAGTATCTGGTTCGCCTTATGAATCAGAAGGCAGAAATTGACGATATTGATCACTTGAGTAATCGTCGTGTAAGAACAGTGGGAGAGCAGTTATATGCTCAATTCGGTGTTGGTCTTGCACGTATGGCACGTACCATTCGTGAACGTATGAATGTTCGTGATAATGAAGTTTTTACTCCAGTAGACCTGATCAACGCAAGAACACTTTCTTCCGTAATCAATTCTTTCTTTGGTACGAGCCAATTATCACAGTTCCTCGATCAAACCAACCCACTGTCAGAAATTACACATAAACGCCGTATTTCTGCATTAGGTCCAGGTGGACTTTCTCGTGAGCGTGCAGGATTTGAGGTACGGGATGTACACTATTCTCACTATGGTCGTCTATGTACTATTGAAACACCTGAGGGACCAAACATTGGTCTGATCTCTACACTTTGCGTACATGCAAAAGTGAATAAAATGGGTTTCCTGGAAACACCATATCGCCCTGTGCTAAAAGGGAAAGTTGATCTGAAAATAGAGCCTAAGTATCTTTCCGCAGAAGAGGAAGATATGAAGACTATTGCACAGTCAACTAAAGATATTGCAAAAGATGGTGCTTTCCTTAAAGAGCGTGTGAAATGTCGTAACCATGGTGATTTCCCTGTACTTGATCCTACAGAAGATGGCATTGAGTATATGGATGTAGCACCCAATCAAATTGTAGGTGTTTCGGCTTCACTGATTCCTTTCTTGTCTCATAATGATGCCAACCGTGCACTGATGGGATCAAACATGCAACGTCAGGCAGTACCACTAATTAAGCCTCGTTCTCCGATTGTAGGAACTGGTTTAGAGGGCAAAGTTGCACAGGATTCTCGCATGTTAATTAATGCAGAAGGTGCAGGAGAAGTAGAATATGTGGATGCTACAAAGATCGTTATTCGTTACGATAGAACAGAAGAAGATCAATTGGTTAGTTTTGATGATAATCTGAAAACATATCCGCTGACCAAATTCAAACGTACGAATCAAGGAACTTGTATCAATCTAAAACCTATTGTTCGCAAAGGCGATAAAGTTGATAAAGGCAGAATTCTTTGTCAAGGATATGCTACGCAACAAGGAGAGCTGGCATTAGGACAAAACTTACAAGTGGCTTTCATGCCCTGGAAAGGTTACAACTTTGAGGATGCCATAGTAATTTCCGAGCGTGTAGTAAGAGAAGATATTTTTACTTCCTTACATATTGAATCCTTTGATATGGAGGTTCGGGATACAAAACTTGGATCAGAGGAACTGACCAATGATATTCCAAATGTCAGTGAAGAGGCCACGAAAGACCTAGATGAAAATGGGATCATTCGTGTTGGAGCATGGGTGAAAGAAGGAGATATTCTGATAGGAAAGATCACTCCGAAAGGTGAATCTGATCCTACACCTGAAGAAAAGCTGTTACGTGCAATTTTTGGTGATAAAGCAGGAGATGTTAAAGATGCTTCTTTGAAAGCACCTCCATCTACTAAAGGTGTTATCATTGATAAACAACTGTTTGCACGTATCAAGAAAGATAAGGTCAAAAAACAGATTGAAAAAGAGGAATTAGCTACACTGGAAGGAGAGCACAACAGACAATTGGATGAACTGAAAAACATCCTTGTCGATAAATTGCTCTTATTGCTAAAAGGCAAAGTTTCTGCTGGTTTACGCAGTATTTACAATGAAGAGAAACTGCCGAAAGGAGTTAAATTCACTCAGAAAAACCTGAAAGATCTGGATTATACTTCTATTGACTATACGAATTGGACAGAGGATGACCATACCAACAATTTGGTAAAACGTCTTCTACACAATTTCTCTATTAAAGTTAATGAAGCTATCAGTAAATACAAGCGTGAAAAGTTCAATATCAGTATTGGAGATGACTTACCTGCTGGCGTATTAAAATTGGCTAAAGTTTATATGGCTAAGAAGCGTAAGCTGAAAGTTGGAGACAAACTAGCTGGTCGTCACGGTAATAAAGGTATCGTATCTCGTATCGTTCGTGCAGAAGATATGCCTTTCCTGGAAGATGGAACACCAGTTGATATTGTATTGAATCCGCTTGGGGTACCTTCCCGTATGAATCTGGGACAGATATTTGAAACTGTACTAGGATGGGCTGGTTTGAAATTGGGAGTTAAGTTCGCTACGCCAATTTTCGATGGTGCTAAAGACGAAGAAGTACAGGATTATATCAGACAAGCAGGCTTGCCTGAGTACGGATTGACTTATCTGAATGATGGTGAAACGGGTGATCGTTTCCACCAGCAAGCTACAGTAGGAGTTATCTATATGATCAAACTATCGCATATGGTAGATGATAAGATGCACTCTCGTTCTATCGGTCCTTACTCGTTGATTACTCAGCAACCATTAGGTGGTAAAGCTCAATTCGGTGGTCAACGTTTCGGTGAGATGGAGGTATGGGCACTGGAAGCTTTCGGAGCAGCTAGCATTCTACAAGAGTTACTGACTATCAAATCAGATGATATTGTAGGTCGTGCTAAAGCTTATGAAGCTATTGTAAAAGGTGATAACTTGCCTATACCTAGTATACCAGAGTCATTTAATGTATTGGTTCACGAGTTGCGTGGACTTGCACTAGATGTGAAATTTGAATAGTCTGTATTTGACAGAAAATCTAAATCTATTTTTTGAAAATCATATACTCTATTATATATGTCTCTGAAAAAAAATAATAATAACCGGACAAATACTAACTTCAATAGTATCACGATTAGTCTGGCTTCGCCCGATGATATCCTGGAACGCTCATATGGAGAGGTATTAAAGCCGGAAACCATTAACTATCGTTCTTATAAACCAGAGCGTGACGGACTATTCTGTGAGCGTATCTTCGGTCCTGTTAAGGATTATGAATGTTATTGCGGTAAGTACAAACGTATTCGTTATAAAGGAATTGTTTGTGACCGTTGTGGGGTTGAAGTAACAGAAAAGAAAGTACGTCGGGAACGTATGGGACACATCAAACTTGTTGTGCCTGTAGTACACATATGGTACTTCAAATCGCTGCCTAATAAAATTGGTTACTTGCTCGGACTTTCGTCCAAAAAGCTGGAAACCATTATTTACTATGAGCGTTATGTCGTTATCCAGCCAGGGGAAAAAGAAGCTGATGGTATCCAGAAAATGGATTTACTGACAGAAGAAGAATATCTGGAAATACTGGAGGGATTACCGAAAGAAAACCAGCTACTGGAAGATACTGATCCGAATAAATTTATCGCTAAGATGGGAGCAGAGGCAGTAAAAGACCTGCTGAGCCGCCTTGATTTAGCAAATTTATCTTATGCGCTGCGTAATCAAGCTGCTACAGAAACTTCTCAGCAGCGTAAGTCTGAGGCACTAAAGCGTCTGAAGGTGGTCGAGGCACTGCGTGATGGACAAACTCGTGTTGAAAATAGACCTGAATGGGCTATTATTCAATACTTACCAGTTGTTCCCCCAGAATTACGCCCGCTTGTTCCTTTGGACGGTGGTCGTTTTGCAAGTTCGGATCTGAACGATCTGTATCGTCGTGTGATTATTCGTAATAATCGTCTGAAACGTCTGTTAGAGATTAAAGCTCCAGAGGTTATCCTTCGTAATGAAAAACGAATGTTGCAAGAAGCAGTAGATTCGTTGTTTGATAACTCTCGTAAATCAAATGCTGTAAAAGCTGAAGGTGGACGTTCTTTGAAATCGTTGAGTGATATTCTGAAAGGAAAACAAGGACGTTTCCGTCAGAACCTATTAGGTAAGCGTGTAGATTACTCTGGTCGTTCGGTTATCGTAGTAGGTCCTACATTGAGATTACATGAATGTGGTTTGCCTAAAGGTATGGCGGCTGAACTATTCAAGCCATTCGTCATTAGAAAACTGATTGAACGTGGTATCGTAAAAACAGTAAAATCAGCTAAGAAACTGGTAGACAGAAAAGATCCTGTAATCTGGGATATTCTGGAAAATATACTGAAAGGACACCCTATTCTGCTCAACCGTGCACCTACGCTGCACCGTCTTTCAATTCAGGCCTTCCAGCCTAAATTGATCGAAGGAAAAGCAATACAGTTGCATCCGTTGGTATGTGGTGCTTTTAACGCCGATTTTGATGGTGATCAAATGGCTGTTCACGTTCCTTTAAGTAATGCAGCTATTCTGGAGGCGCAAGTACTGATGCTTTCAGCTCACAACATGTTGAATCCTCAGGATGGTTCGCCAATTACACTACCATCTCAGGATATGGTACTTGGTCTGTATTACATCACAAAAGGTAAGCGCTCAGAAGGAGACCTTATAGTAAGAGGAGAAGGGCGTAAGTTCTATTCAGAAGAAGAGGTTGTTATTGCATACAATGAGCGAACAGTAGATCTTCATGCCTGGATACATGTACGTACTCGAATAGAGAATGAAGATGGTGAGTTAGAAAACAAACTTATTGAAACTACAGTAGGACGTGTTATTTTCAATCAGGCTGTACCAGAAGATATTCCTTTTGTAAATGAGTTGTTAGGTAAGAAAAATCTGAGAAGAGTCATTGGAGGTATCTTGAAACGTACAAACTTCAAGGTGACTGCAAACTTACTGGATTCCATTAAAGAAATGGGATTCATGTGGGCTTATAAAGGAGGTTTGTCTTTCAACCTACCGGATTTGATTACGCCTACACTCAAAGCCGATACCTTAGTTACTGCTCAGGCAGAAGTTGATGAAGTCTGGGAGAACTACAATATGGGTTTGATTACGAATAACGAGCGTTATAATCAGATTATTGATAAGTGGACTTATGCTGATAATCGTATCACAGAGAACTTAATGCAAGAGTTGGCCGTACACAAACAAGGTTTTAACTCGGTATACATGATGTTGGATTCAGGTGCTCGTGGATCACGTCAGCAAATTAAGCAGTTGTGTGGACTAAGGGGTTTGATGGCAAAACCACGTAAGTCAGGTGACACAGGTGGGGCAATCATTGAAAACCCAATCCTTTCCAACTTCCTTGATGGTTTATCAGTACTTGAATATTTTATATCTACGCACGGAGCGCGTAAAGGTCTTGCCGATACAGCACTAAAAACAGCGGATGCAGGTTACTTGACTCGTCGTCTGGTGGATGTAGCGCAAGATGTGGTTATTCGTGAGCATGATTGTAGTACACTAAGAGGTATTACCATTACGCCACTAAAAGATAATGAGAAGATCGTTCAGCCTTTGAGCGAGCGTATTGAAGGTCGCTCAAATCTACACGATCTTTATGATCCTTTATCAGGAGATTTATTGGTCAAATCAGGTACAATTTTATCTGAAAAAGAGGCGAAGCTAATTCAAGATTCAGGAATCGAATCTGTTGAGATTCGTTCTGTACTAACTTGCGAAACTCGTCGTGGGGTATGCCGCCTGTGTTATGGTAAGAATTTGGCTACAGGGCGTACTGCTGAAATTGGAGATGCAGTTGGTATTATAGCTGCCCAGTCTATTGGTGAACCGGGTACACAGTTGACACTTCGTACTTTCCACGTAGGTGGTACGGCATCTCACACTTCGGCTGAGTCGCAAATGGAAGCTAAATTTGAAGGAACCATAGACTTTGACGAAAGTCTGCGTACAGCTACTTACAAAGAAGGAGAAGGGGATCAGGAAATTGTACTGGCACGATCTGCTGAAGTTCGTATTATAGATGCAGATGGAAAGCGTCAATTGAGTAGTAATCACTTACCATATGGAGCTACTTTAAGGGTGAAAAAAGGTGATAAGGTTACTAAAGGAGATGTTATCTGTGAATGGGATCCATATAATGCTGTAATTATCTCAGAATTTGGTGGTACTGTTAAGTTTGAATCTATTGAAGAGGGGATTACTTATCGTGAAGAAGTGGATGAACAAACTGGTTACCGTGAAAAAGTAATCATTGAAACGAAGGATAAGAAGAAAATTCCAGTCATTAAGGTTTTGGATAGCACAGGAGAAGAATTGAAAACGTACAACTTGCCTGTAAGAGCCCATATCAATGTACAGGATGGTGATTCAGTAACGTCGGGTCAAATAATCGTCAAAATCCCTCGTACTTTAGGTAAGATTCAGGATATTACGGGTGGTCTGCCACGTGTAACAGAGTTATTTGAAGCACGTAATCCATCAAATCCTGCAGTAGTTTCAGAGATAGATGGTATTGTATCTTTCGGAAAGATCAAGCGAGGTAATCGTGAATGTATCGTTACCGATGAGAAAACGGGTCAGCGTCGTAAGTATATGATCGGTTTGTCGAAACACATTCTTGTACAAGAAGGTGACTTTGTTAGAGCCGGATTCCAGTTGTCTGATGGAGCTACTGCACCAAGAGATATTCTGAATATCAAAGGACCTAATGCAGTTCAGTCTTATCTGGTGAATGGAGTTCAGGAAGTTTATCGTACTCAAGGGGTAAATATTAATGACAAACATATTGAGGTAATTGTTCGTCAGATGATGAAGCATGTCGAAATTGAAGATTCTGGTGATACAACATTCCTAGAGAGAGAAGCCGTAGATAAATTCGACTTCCTGGAACAAAACGACTGGATTTATGACAAGAAAGTTGTTACAGATGCTGGAGAGTCTGGTAATCTGAAAGCAGGTCAAATTGTTACATTAAGGCAATTGCGTGAAGAAAATTCACTGCTTAGAAGAGCGGATAAAAAATTGGTACAGTATAGAGATGCTGTAGCAGCTACTTCCGTTACTCTATTGCAAGGTATTACGAGGGCTTCACTACGTACAAGTAGTTGGATATCGGCAGCATCATTCCAGGAAACGACTAAAGTATTGAGTCAGGCTTCCATTGGCGCACGTCGTGATTACTTGTTAGGATTGAAAGAAAATGTTATTGTTGGTAAGAAGATTCCTGCTGGTACAGGTATGCCAAAATACAATAATCTACTAGTTGTTGAAGAAGAAGATTATCAGAGAAGAGAAGCTGCAAAGCGTGAACATGAAGAGCAAAGCGTGGAGTCTGTAGACTAAGCGTTGTATCTTATACAAAAGGGGCGATAAATTCCATGATTTATCGCCCCTTTCTATTATGATTGGTAGCTTGGAGATTAGGTTATTGTTTTACGATTTCTCCACCTGTATATACCTAATATTCCAATAAAAACAATTAGAATAAAGCCTATACCCCATAAGAAAAATGATGTATTCGCTTGAATAGGAGCAGGATTTCCTATAAAAATAACACCACCCCAAAACATTGGAGCAGAAGAAAAACGTCCACCAGTGGTTAGGAAATCTAATTTGGCTCTCTGTAAGGCAACATCTTTAGGGAGTTCTTCATTTAACTGTTTATAAATTCTGTCCATTAGTCTAGATGTAGAACGATCGACGACGGGCCATAAAGTCATCATAACATTATCACAACCCGCATATGAGATACCACGAGACAAAGTCATTACGCCTTCCCCACTCTTAACTTCACCGACACCAGTATTACAGGCACTCAATACCATTAGATCAGCCTCCATTTTCATGTTGTACAGCTCGTAGACATGTAGAAAGCCGTCTTCTTTAGATGTAGAGTCAGTTGGCAAGATTAGTTTAGAATATAAGGGGTCTGAATCATCTAAAATCGCATGTGTTGCAAGGTGTAATAATTTGTAATTGAATGCTTTATCTTTAAAGTTTTTTTCTGTGGCCTTATTGCCTAAAAGTATATCACCTGCCATTAATTTTCCAATAAGCTGTACTTCATCCTCTGCTCCGGGAAGAGGAATAAGAAAGCTCCGAAGTCTCATTTTTTTACTGATCTCGGACAACTCTTCTCCTTTAAATTTTGGTGCCATTCCTAAGAAAGAACGCTTATTTTTGTAGTTTCTATTTTGCAGACTTTTCTTATATAAAGTAGCAGAATAGTTGTAAGTAATCGGATGATCTGTTAATAAATAATGTAGTGATGCATAGTTCGAAGCACCAGGATTTGCAGGCTTAATTAATAGTAGATCAAAGGGAAGTAGATTGAGTATACCATCAGGGATGATAATGAGTCTTTCATTTGTAATCTGGTCTTTGACGGGAGCTATAAGTATTTGATAGAGTTGGTGGGCATAAGTAGTGTAGCCTTCAAAACTTTTTGCTTTGATCTGATATAACATACTATCGACAGTATTTGTGAAATCAGGAGCTATTTCCAATTGCTCAATCTCAAATCTATCTTTGTCAATAATGATAATATAAATGGATGTATCGGCCATAAAATACTCTAAAAAAGTTTGATTAGTATCTATGTTCTGCTGGATATCCTCTACTGAAGCAATTTCTATATTATACTTCAAATTATAATAGTCGGGGTAGTTTTGTTCAATGTATTGAATAAGCTCACTATGCTCTTCTGATAAGTCAAAGACTACATTACGTAGGCTGTCTATTAGGCTTTGGTCGGCATCGTCGCCTTGTGCAAATTCATAGTGAATGTCTTTTTTAGTGTGTGCAATCTGGCGTTTTAACCTTTTTTCATTACTTACCAGGCTATCAGGCATATCAGATAATTGTTCTGCTTTTAGTTTGTTGAGTGCAGAAAGCAATACGAGTGCTTTATTATATTCTGAATATTCAAATACCCGATTTTTGAACTGTTCTTCCCCAGTAATTTCAAAAAGTTGATGAGCAATAGGTAATGCCTTCTTTAGTAAAAAATTCGCATCTTCAGAAAGTTTTAGTTTGGAGCTTTCTGAGCGACGAGAGATTCTGTTTTTATTAATAATTTCTATAGCTTCATGGTAATGTGCTAAGGCTAACCTCAGTTGTTCCTGTTCTTTTGTCTGATTGTAGATTTGTTGATAATAGTCACCCTTTAGTTCAATAGCATCTTTTAGATAAAATGGAGAAATAGATTTATCAATATCTGGTAATTTATCACCGTCGATCTCTGAACCTGTTGTCAGCATGGAGTTTATAGCTTGGTTTACAGATTTTATTGCCTGTTCGTACTGGTTTTGCTGAAGATAAATTTCAGTTTCTTTAGAATAACACTCAGTAAAATAATGATGTTTTTCTTCAAAGACCTGAGCGTAGTATTTTTTTGCTTTTTCTAATTCGGATAAGGCTTCTTTGTAAAAACCTTCATCAAACTGAATTCGTGCTTTAGCATTTGCTATTCCAGCAAGTTGAGGAATATCGTAATTGCCAGAATGTCTGGCAATTTTAAGACTTTTATTTAAATACTTTTTTGTTTTTAAATAGTCTTTTTTATTTAAGTATACATTTGCCAAACCATTATAAAGTTCACTTAAATGCGGATGTTTGTCATCAAAGTTTAGCAAAGTGAGTTCTACTGCTTCATTGAGTAATTGAAGTGCTTCGTCGTATTTTCCCATTTCTGACTTAAGAAAAGCAAAATTGTAATAATTAGCAATGAGGTTATGGTGCTTTTCATTCAATATCTTCTTGGTCATATTGATAAGACGGTGATAGGTTTGTTCACTTTTTTCATAGTCTTGGAGAACACGGTAGATACTTGCTTGTACTTCGAGACAATTTGCAACTTGCGGATGTTCGTAACCTACGGTTTTTTCAAGAATTGAAATGGCTTTTGTTATTGAACGTTGGGCTTTTTCATGCTTTTCAAGCATAAATTGAGCTATTCCTTGATTAAGATATAAACTACCAGTTTCGAAATTTTCTCCTAAGTTCATTCTATTCAACAATCTAATACTACTTTCTAATAGAGTGTCCAAAGAATTGTAATCTCCACTATAAATTTTAATTGCTGCAAATTCATTAAATATTTTTAAAAGATTAAGGCTGTCTTTTCTTTGTTTTTCTCCAACTAGTTTATTCCAGGTATGAATTCCCTGCTTACAACTTTTTTCAGCTAAATTATATTCTCCTTTTTCTCTATAAATTATACTGATCTGTGAGTAAGTATATAAGTCGAATCTATGTTTGGGAGTTACTTTTTCACTAAGCATTAATACTTTTTCATAATATTCCACACTTTTATCATAGTTTGATAGATTATGATAGGAATACCCTGTTCGCATAAATATCTTTGATGCCCAATAATAATTATCAGAAAAATGATTATCCAGAATTCTATTAGTAGCCAACATAGTCATTTTTGCCTCTTCATATTTAAGTGACATATACTGACTTCTTCCTAAATAAAAACTAGAATACAAAACTCCACTCCAATCTTCTTTAGCTTCATAAATTTTAAGTGCTTTACTGAAATAGACTCCAGAACTATCGAATTGTTTTTTATCATGAAAACTCATTGCTATTCTAAGCTCAGGTATAGTATCACATAAAATATCCTCTTGAGCAGAGAGCGGAGTAAGTGTGGTGATAAAAAACACAAAAGTCAGGATGTTGATAATATTTGTTCTCATAGTTGTTAGGTATTGGGAAAGGTTAGAAAATTAAATAGAAAAATCACCCTCAGAAAAATCTGGAGGAATAATATCTTTGAAATGTCCATTCAAGCGTACACGTTTTCTCAATAATTCAGTTTGCCGAACCATAGGCACTAAATGATCTAGGTGGGCGAGCATCAAAGCCTGACGATTCTTTTCCTGTGGTGTATGTAGAAAATCTAGTTCCTGATCAACAGAAAAACCGACATGATGGGCAAGACTATAAGTAGAGAAAGTAGCAGGATTGTCAGGAATACTTTTTTTGATATTGAGTAATTCGTAGAGCTCTTTGACTTTGTTAAGTATCTTGACACTCAACATGATATCGGTGTCTGTGTCAAATTCTATATCAGATATATCTGCGCCTGCATATAATTTATCTGGTACTGTACGATGAAATTCCTCTATTTTAAAAATACCTATCCCTTGAGTTTGGATATCCATTCGACCATCTTCATAACGCTTTGCAATTCTAACCAAACGAATTTCTGTCCCAATATCAGACATTTTTTTGTCGATAAAAGGAGGAATACCGAAGGTGATACGATCTTGCTCACATTCATTGAGCAATTGACGATAACGAGGTTCAAAAATATGCAGATTGAAATTTTCGCCAGGAAAGACGACTAGTCCAAGTGGGAATAAAGGTAAAAATCTAGACATGATAAATAATTATTCTTTTCTGTAAAAGTATTTTTATTCTCTTCCTGATTCATTGTTCAGGCAAGAAGGTGTTGTAAAATAACTGGTTGTTAATCCTATAACTACACTTGTTAAATGTATATCATGAAAAATACATGTTTTGAGTAACTATATTTGTATCAATTCCGGAAATATTCTACCTCATGAGCTTCATCTAACTGGGGCATATCCAATTGTTTCATCATTTTGTAAATGACATCATTTTTGATGGTTTCTTTTCTACGTTGAAATAGATTTTTAGAGCTTGTTTCGATGTAAATTATTTTAAATTTAGGATTATACGGAGCTAGTGAGCGAATGAGTTTACCACGTATATCTTTAGTAAGATTGGTACTGTTCCAAACAAAATCCTGCTTTTTACGAGCATGTTCTTTAGCTTGCTCATAAGCCATTTGAATAATTCTGCCTTGCTGTTTTTTATCCCCATGTTTTACACCATGTTTTTTCCTTAGATCATCCAAAGAAACCATTGGAATATCAAGTTCATTTGCATGAGTATCTTTACCACTTCCTGCTATTCCACACATGACAGTTACCTGAAATTTAGTATCATCATATAGTTCTGCCGGATAAGCCGATTTGCTATTGAAAAATTTGAAGCGACTATGCGCATTGTGAAATGCCTTTGGCGTATTCAGGCAATCATGTTCTTTACAAAATTCTTTATACAAATCTATTTGCAATAAAAGTTCATCCTGATCTTTACAAATTCGCCCTAACATATCAGCCTTTGCCAATGCATATAAGTGATCGTTATTTAGCTTTAAGCTAGCAGATACAGCCTTTTGTAAAGCATATTCTTTCTCCATCAGCCAGACGGGAAGACCATGTAGGCGAACGAGTGCGCAAATCGTTTCCCTTAATTCAAGATCATTATCCCAGAGAATTTCCCTAGCCATTTTCTCTCCCACTAATGCATGACGTGGAGAACGGATCACCCCATTCTGTACAATTGTACATCTTGGCTTTGCCACATCATGCAAGAGGGCAGCATAGAGGAGTGTATTCTGCTCATAGTCTGAATAAGTTTCATATTCAGACAATTGAAGAAGCTCTTCCATAACCATCTTCGTATGCGTATATACGTCGCCCTCTGCATGGAATTCAGGTTCCTGCATACAATTTTTCATAGGCTCTATCCACTCTATATCCTCAATCGCAGACCAGTTAGGCTGCCCTTCAGGACTTATTAAATTCGAACCAGAGTTTTGCTCTTTTCCAGTTTTTTGTCCAATGTTGATCTGTTTTAACATGACTTGCTCTGACGTATTTTAGTACATTATGTTTGAAATCATCAGTATGGAAAGCAGCTGCATTTCTGCAAACAAAACCTTCACATTCTCCTCCTAGTCGACTTTCACCTTCCATACCTTCTAAAATCAATGTTTCTAACTTTTTTTCCTCAAATTTGCCTTGTTCATAAACTGGCACAGTTGGCAAATTTAGCAAAGCAGCATAAAATTCTACTTCCTCCCAAGACAAAAAAGTATCTTCAAGACGAATGGCAAAAATATAAAAGTAGGATTCCAAATGAGTATATTCGATGCTATGTAAGCCATATAGATTTTCACCAAACACTTCTAAATCACCTAGTTCATCCTTAACAGACTCCCAAATTTCCCAGGCGTTCTTAGCCCAGGGATTACGGGTTGGTGCAGCATGAGAACGGGCATATACGCCGTCTGATTTCAGACAGTTATTTTCTCCATCCAACTTCTCTGTAATCACTAATTCATGTTCCAATATACCTTGCCAATCCTTGAGAATACGATCATCAGAGGTCGTGCCGGGTGAAAAAGGGAAGTGATATGTCCTGTTGTATTTCCTGCTTTGCATGTTATTGAATATCGTAATCATAGATGTCAATAAATCACATAAAGCAGCTACTATACCTGATTTATTTATTCACAGGTAGGCAAACGCATGAGGGGGAAAATTAGTTCAAGTAATCTGTCAAACTGACAATGGGCACGATAGCTAGATAGACTTTACAAACTCAATTTATGCTTGTTAAAAGGAGCTTATTCATTGTTCTTTAAATTTTATTTTTTTTGAGCATGTGGGTATTCTGCAAACGTTCAAAAAATATTACCTAATGAAA